>NZ_BAAAMU010000049.1:0-75223 GCF_039529435.1 Nonomuraea maheshkhaliensis | reverse complement strand
CCAGGCCAAGGCCGACTTCCTGCGCCGCGAGGGCGTCAAGCTGACGTTCATGCCGTTCTTCGAGATGGCCGCCATCGAGGCGCTCAAGCAGCACCCCAAGCTCAACGCGACGATCAACAACGAGACCATGGAGGTCACGTACTTCGACGTCGAGCACCTGGGCATCGCGGTCGACACCGAGCGCGGCCTGATCGCGGCGGTGATCAAGAACGCGGGCGACCTCAACCTCGCCGGGCTGGCCCGTAAGACGGCCGACCTGGCCGAGCGCACCCGCGCCAACAAGGTCACGCCCGACGAGATCACCGGCGGCACGTTCACGCTGACCAACACCGGCAGCCGTGGCGCGCTGTTCGACACCCCGATCCTCAACCAGCCGCAGGTCGGCATGCTCGGCACCGGCGCCGTGGTGAAGCGGCCCGTGGTGATCGACACCGCCGAGGGCGAGGTCATCGCGGTGCGCTCGATGGTCTACCTGGCGCTGACCTACGACCACCGCCTGGTCGACGGCGCCGACGCCGCCCGCTTCCTGACGACGGTCAAGCGCCGTCTGGAGGAGGGGCGTTTCGAGGCGCAGCTCGGGCTCGCCTAACGCGGGGTCTTCGATCGGCCGGGCGGTCCCTCCGGGGACCGGCCCGGCCTTTCGCTGCTCGGGCCTGCTCGTCTGGGACTCTCTGCTGAAACGCTGCATGGGTGTCGCGGGCGCGCGCGTCCTGGCGGCCGATCCGGCGGGGCGCGGCGTACTGTGAGGGCATGGCGATCATCGTGACCGGAGCGTCGGGCCTGCTGGGGACGGCGCTGACAGCCGCTCTGCGGGCGGACGGGCGGGAGGTCGTCCGGCTCGTACGCCGCACTCCCGCGAAGGACGACGAGGCCTACTGGCAGCCGGACGAGCAGGTCGTCGACCTGGCCGCGCTGGAGGGCGCCGAGGCGGTCGTGCACCTGGCCGGAGCGCCGATCGGCGACAGGCGCTGGAGCCCTGCCTACAAGCGCGAGCTCGTCACCAGCCGGGTGCACGCCACCCGGGTGCTCGTCGACGCGCTCGTGCAGCTCTCCAGGCCGCCTGAGGTGCTCCTGTCGGCCTCCGGCGTGGACTTCTACGGCGACACCGGCGACGAGGTGATCGACGAGAGCCGGGGCAGGGGCAGCGGGTTCCTGGCCGACCTGTGCGAGCGCTGGGAGAACGAGGCCGGGCGGGCCGGCACGGCGGGGATCAGGACCGTGCAGTCGCGCACGGGGCTGGCGCTGAGCCGCGACGGCGGCGCGCTCGGCCGGATCCTGCCGATCTTCCGGATGGGGCTGGGGGCGCCGCTGGGGTCGGGCAAGCAGTACTGGTCGTGGATCACGGTGGACGACTGGGTGAGAGCCGCCCTCCATGTCCTGAAAGATCGTGAAATCGAAGGGCCGGTCAATTTCACCTCCCCCGAGCCCGTCACCAACGCCGAGTTCACCAGGACACTCGGAAAGACCCTGCGCAGGGGCACGATGCCGATCCCGGTGCCGGCGTTCGCGCTGGCCGCGGGCATCGGCGAGTTCGCCCGCGAGGGCCTGCTGCCCAGTCACCGCGTCGTGCCCGCCAAGCTCACCGCCGCCGGCCACGCCTTCTCCCATACGAGTCTCGGCGAGGCCCTGCGCGCCGTAATCTAGTGCCCGATCCTCGTTCAGCAGCTGGGAGAACTCCGACATGACCCGGTCAGGGCAATCACACATCCTCGCCATCGGGGGCGGGTCCTTCCGCCCGAGCAGCCGCCACAACCAGATCGAGGCCAGCGCGCTGCTGCGCTACGCCCTCGACCTGACCGGTCAGGACCGTCCCAAGGTGGGCCTGGTGGCCACGGCGATGGGCGACTCCTCGGACTGGACGCTGAAGATGTACGGCGCGTTCGCCGGCTGGGACGTCGAGCTGAGCCACCTCACGGTCTTCCCGATGCCCAACGTGGCCGACCCGCGGGCCTGGATGCTCGACCAGGACGTCATCTACGTCAGCGGCGGCAGCGTGGCCAACCTCATGGCGCTGTGGCGGCTGCACGGGCTCGACGAGGCGTTCGAGGAGGCGTGGCGGTCCGGCGTGGTGCTGTCGGGCCAGAGCGCCGGCGCGCTGTGCTGGCACGTCGGCGGCAACACCGACTCCTTCGGCCCCGACCTGCGGGTGTGGGCCGAGGGCATGGCGCTGCTGCCCTACTCGTGCGGCGTCCACTACGACTCCGACCCGCAGCGCAGGCAGCTCCTGCACGACTCCGTGGCCAGCGGCGAGCTGCCCATGGGCTACGCCGCCGACGAGGGCGTGGGGCTGCACTACGTCGGCACCGAGTTCATCCAGGCGGTGAGCGTGGAGCCGGGAGCGTACGCGTACAAGGTGGAGAGCGAGAGCGAAGGAAGGGTAAAGGAGTTCAGGATCGAACCACGGTTGCTGACCCCCTGATTACCCTTCAAGGGTGAGGGAACGGCACAATAGGCTCATGCGCCCCATCCAAGGGGACGATCCCCACGCACTCGCCATCGTCCGACTCGGTGTCGACGTTCCCTACGAGCAGGCCTGGTCGCTGCAGCGCTGGGTGCACGGCAAGCGGGCCGCAGGTGAGCTCACCGACACCGTCCTCATCCTGGAACACGCGCCCGTCTACACCGCGGGCAAGCGCACCGCCCCGCACGAGCGGCCCTCCGACGGCACGCCCGTCGTCGACGTCGACCGGGGCGGGCGCCTGACCTGGCACGGCCCAGGCCAGCTCGTCGCCTACCCGATCGTGGCCATCACCGACGTGGTCGCCTACGCCTGCGCCCTGGAGGAGACGATGATCCAGGTGTGCGCCGACTTCGGCGTCACCGCCCGGCGCGTCCGTGGCCGCGGCGGCGTCTGGGCGGCCGGCGACCCGGTGCTCGGGCTGCCCGACCGCCAGCTCGGCGCGGTGGGGCTGCGCGTCTCACGGGGCGTGACCATGCACGGGTTCGCGCTCAACTGCGCCAACGACCCGCGCTGGTTCAACCGCATCACGCCGTGCGGCATCCCCGGCGTCGGCGTCTCGTCGCTGTCGGCCGAGACGGGCCGGCGCATCGTGGTCGAGGAGGTCATGCCGATCGCGGAGAAGCGGCTGGCGGAGGCGCTCGGCAGGGAGTTGTTCGACCTGCACGAGGAGGACCTGCTGCGCAGGTGACCGAATCGGCACCTGACCGCTGCGGAAACAGGACAGTCCCCGGCTTACCATCGCGCCCGTGAGCCCCCCAGCCAGACCGCGCATGAGACCGCGCGTGAGACCGTCCGTGAGACCGTCCGTGAGACCCATCGCGTCCGTGACCCCCAAGCGCCCGTGAAGCGCGCCCTCGCTCTCGTTCTCGCGCTCGTGGTGCACCTGCTGACGCTGGGGTTCGTCGCGCTGGGCGTGGTGGCCATCGCGCGGGCGCCCGGCTTCATCTGGTCGTGGCTCTTCGGCGGCGCCTGCCTGGCGATCGGCTGGGCGCTGCGGCCGCGCCTGGGCGCGCTGCCCGCCGACGCCGAGGTGCTCGACCGTGAGCAGGCCGCGCAGGTGTACGCGGTCGCGGACCGCGTGGCCGGGCGAGTCGGCGTGCCGCGACCGAGGAAGGTGGCGGTCAGGGACCTGGCCACGAGCACCGCCTATGACCGCGTCGGGCTGGCGCGGACCCCCGTCCTCGTCATCGGGCTGCCGCTGTGGCTGGCGCTGCCGCCCAAGCAGCGGGTGGCGCTGCTCGCGGCGGCGTACGCGCGGCTGCCGACGGGCGGCGAGCGGGTGGTGAGCGAGGCGCTGGCCACGCTGGAGTCCTGGCGGGACGCGCTGCTGGGGTCGTCGGGGCCGCTGCGGGTCAGGGACGAGGCGCAGACGAAGATCGCGGCCTCGACGCTGGGCGCCATGGACCATCCCGGCACCACGTACGAGGCGGCGGGCGCGCTCGGCCGCCTGATCGGGCGGGTGCTCGGCGGCCCGGTGCTGCTGATCCGGTACGCGCTGACCCGCCTGGTCCAGGCCGGCCAGGCCCGTACGCTGGCCAGGCAGCGGGCGCTGGCCCTGCGCGTCGCCTCCGAGCGGGAGCTGGCCGAACTGGAGGAGCTGGCGGCCGGCGCCGGCTACCTGGCGCCCATGCAGGCGGCGGCGCTGCGCGGCGAGAGCGCGACGTCGATCAGGCGGAGCGCGCTGTCCAGGTTCCTGCTCACCGACGACGGCGTGCTCGACTCTCCCCCGCACTCCGAGCTGCTCGGCACCCGCGACTCGGAGCGGATCGACGAGGAGCTGCTGGCCCACTACACCCGCGCGATCCGCGGCTTCGGCCTCATCGGCTCTCCGTGAGCCTGGCCGGGAAAGGTCCGATGAAGGGGTGTTTCCCGACCCTGCATCCGGCCGCCGCCGCGGGAGACGTAAGCTGTGAATGTGACCGTTGCCCCTGAAGGCCGAAAGCTCCTCCGCCTGGAGGTGCGTAACGCCGAAACCCCTATCGAGCGCAAGCCCCCGTGGATCAAGACCAAGCTGAAGACGGGCCCCGAATACACCGAGCTGAAATCGCTCGTGCGCCGGGAGGGCCTGCACACGGTCTGTGAAGAGGCGGGCTGTCCCAATATCTACGAGTGCTGGGAAGACCGCGAGGCGACCTTCCTCATCGGCGGCGACCAGTGCACCCGCCGCTGCGACTTCTGCCAGATCGACACGGGCAAGCCGAAGGAATACGACCGCGACGAGCCGCGCCGGGTGGCCGAGTCCGTCCAGCAGATGGGCCTGAAGTACGCGACCGTGACCGGCGTGGCCCGCGACGACCTGCCCGACGGCGGCGCCTGGCTGTACGCCGAGACCGCGCGCCAGATCCACGCGCTGCTGCCCGGCTGCGGCGTCGAGCTGCTGGTGCCCGACTTCAACGGCAATCGCGACCAGCTGGAGGAGGTCTTCTCCAGCAAGCCCGAGGTGTTCGCGCACAACGTCGAGACCGTGCCGCGGATCTTCAAGCGCATCCGGCCCGCGTTCCGCTACGAGCGCTCGCTCGGTGTGATCACCACGGCCCGCGAGGCCGGGCTGGTCACCAAGTCCAACCTGATCCTGGGCATGGGCGAGACGCGCGAAGAGATCTCCGAGGCCATGCGCGACCTCCACGACGCCGGCACCGACCTGCTGACCATCACGCAATACCTGCGGCCGACGCCGCGCCACCACCCGGTGGAGCGGTGGGTCAAGCCGGAGGAGTTCGTCGAGTTGCAGGCCGAGGCCGAGGCCATCGGGTTCGCCGGGGTCCTGTCCGGGCCGCTGGTGCGCTCGTCGTACCGGGCCGGGCGGCTCTACCAGCAGGCCATCGCGGCCCGCCAGACCGCCTGACCGCACCACCGAGCAGCCCCGGGGCGCACTCCCCGGGGCTTCTTCGTGCCCGCGCCTTCACGGGCTTTCGGGCGTAAGGCGCGCGTGCCGGAGTGTCGGAGGGCGTCGTTAGCATGGGCACTCCAGCCGATGGAGGGCGCCCCGCCGATGGCCGTTCTGATCCGCACGAGTGACCTGCCGCGAGCGCGTCGCCACGACGCCTGGCGGAGCGTCGTCTGTGACACGCTCGGCCCGCTCGACCTGCGCATCGACGCCGAGGCGCCGCTCCGGGGCGAGATCGGGTTCGGCCGGCTCGGCGCCGTGGGCGTCGGCCGGATCCACACCTCCACCCCGCACAGCGTCCGCCGCACGCCGGGCCTGATCCGCCGCGACAACCCCGACCACTACCGGGTGGTGCTCGCCCTCGACGGCAGCCCGCGCCTTGAGCAGGACGGCCGCCGTACGGTGCTCCGCCGGGGCGAGTTCGCGATCTACGACTTCACCCGCCCCTACGAGCTGGGCTACGACTCGGAGGTGCGGCTCGCGGTGTTCAGCTTCCCGCGCGACCGGCTCGCCCTGCCGATCGCCGCGGTGGCCGAGCTCGCCGCGCTGCCGATCGGGGCCGAGACGGGCGCCGCCGCGCTGGCCGTGCCGCTGCTGCGCCGGGTGGCGCTCGACCACGAGACCTACCGCGATGCCAGCGCGGCGCGGCTGTCGACCGTGGTGACGGACGTCGTCGCCGCGGCCGTCGCCGAGCGCCTCGACCAGGAGCGCGCCCGGCCTGTCGAGTTGCCCGACGACTCCCGGCAGCGCACGCTGCTGCTGCGCGTGCGCGCCTTCATCGAGCAGCGCCTGGGCGAGACCGACCTCGATCCTGCGGTGATCGCGGCCGCGCACCACATCTCGGTGCGCTACCTGCACCGGCTGTTCGAGTCGGAGGACACGACGGTGGCCGCGTGGATCCGGCAGCGCCGGCTCGAACGTTGCCGGGCCGACCTGCTGACAGGCGGCGTCCAGTCCGTCAGTGCTGTGGGGGCTCGGTGGGGGTTACCGGATTCGGCGCATTTCAGCAGGTTGTTCCGGCGCGCGTACGGGATGCCGCCCGCGGAGTTCCGGCGCGCGCACGCGATGAGCCACGAGCCCACCACCGCGCTGCGCTGATCCCGCGCGCCCGGACGCGTGGCGGGTTCGTGCGCTGAACGTCAATTCGCCTGGCGCTCAGGTGCAAGACCGGCCGGGGGCGTGCCCAGCAGACTGGAGGCGTTCCGCAGACGAGAAGGGATCCGGAGATGCAGCTCTTCGTCAACCTGCCGGTCAAGGACCTCGACCGGTCGAAGAAGTTCTTCACCGAGCTGGGCTTCACCCTGTTCGGCATGGCCGACGACATGGCCTCGGTGGTCATCAGCGAGCAGACGCAGGTGATGTTGCTGGCCGAGCCGACGTTCGCCGCGTACACCACCAAGGAGATAGCCGACGCGGGCAGCAGCACGGAGGCGATCCTGGTGCTGGGGGTGGAGAACCCGGCGCAGGTGGACGAACTGGTCGACAAGGCGCTGGCGGCCGGCGCCACCCCGGCCGGGGTGAAGCAGGAGGCGGGCTTCCGCTACCAGCGTGGCTTCGCCGACCTCGACGGTCACCACTGGGAGGCGCTGTGCCTGGTTCAGCCGGCCGGGTGACCTCGGCGGACGGCACCGTCATCGCGTACGACCGCCGTGGCGAGGGGCCGGCGGTGGTGCTGGTCCAGGGGGCGTTCGCGGACCGGCGGCATCCGCTGATGACCGCCATCGCGGACGGCCTGGCCCGGTGGTTCACGGTGTGCTCCTACGACCGGAGGGGGCGCGGGGACAGCGGCGACACGGCGCCGTACGCGGTGGAGCGGGAGATCGAGGACCTGGCGGCGGTCAGCGGCGCGGCGACCGCCGCGGCCGAGCGTGCGGTGCACGATCTCACGGACGACCTCACGGGCGGGTCGGCCGGTAGGTCGGCCAGCGGGCCGGCCGATGGGTCGGGCGGCGGGCCGGTCAGCGGGGCGGCCGGTGGGTCGGTCATGGTGTTCGGCGGGTCGTCGGGGGTGGCGCTGGCGCTGGAGGCGGCGGCCGTGAATCCGGCGATCGCCAAGCTGGCCGTGTGGGAGCCGCCGTACCACGTGGACGACGGCGCGCCCGCCCTCCCCCTCGACTTCGCCCGGCAGCTCGGCGCGCTGGTCGAGGCGGGCAGGCGCGGCGAGGCGGTGGAGCGGTTCATGGTGGAGGCGGCCGAGGTGGCGCCGGCCGACGTGGCCGCGATGCGCTCGCACCCGTTCTGGACGCAGACCGAGGCCATGGCCCGCACGCTGGTCTACGAGGCCGCGGTGCTCGGTCCCGGCAACGCGCTGCCGGCCGGGCGGCTGTCCGGGATCAGGCGGCCAACGCTCGTGCTCAACGGGGCCCTGAGCCCGCGCTGGATGGCGAACGCGGGCCTGGCGGTGGCGGAGGTGATCCCGGGCGCCGTGCGGCGGGTGCTGGAGGGCCAGGCGCACAATGTGGCTCCTGAGGCGCTGGTGCCCGAGGTGCTGGAGTTCTTCGTGGCGGCATGACGGGTGGTGACGCGGGCTCGTCGACGGCGCGACGCGGCCCGTCGAGCACGAGATGCGAGCCCATCGACGGCCCGGCGCGGCGTCCGGTTCAGGCTCGTCGCGCGCCGACAGCGAACGGCGGCGGTCAGCAATGGTGAAGATGTAATCACAACGGGCAAAACGGCCGGGGCGCGTTTTCCCTCCTGCACCAGTTGGTTTGTATCCTTCTGAGCATGGCAAAGTCCGAGGATCCAGAGAAGCCGGGGCGTCTCAAGCAGCTCCGCATGGTCGCGCAGATCATCAAGCAGGCCAACCCCAAGGGGATGCCGATCGTCTTCCTTTCGGCGGTGGGCACGCTGGCTGTGGTCGTCGTGATCGGCCTGGTCACGGACTACCTGTGGTATTCGGTGTTCATCGGCGTCCTGGCCGCGTTCACCGTCGGCCTGGTGGTGTTCGGGCAGCTGGCGCAGAAGGCGCAATACTCGATCCTGCACGGCCAGACCGGCGCGGCGGCGGCCGTGCTGCAGGGCATGCGCGGCAACTGGCAGGTCACCCCGGCCATCGCGGTCAACCGTGACCAGGACATCGTCCACCTCGTGGTCGGCTATCCCGGTGTGGTGCTGGTGTCCGAGGGGCCGGGCAACCGGGTGGCGAAGATGCTCACGGCCGAGAAGAAGCGCATCTCGCGGGTGG
The DNA here is from genome assembly GCF_039529435.1 of Nonomuraea maheshkhaliensis. Lineage (NCBI taxonomy): Bacteria > Bacillati > Actinomycetota > Actinomycetes > Streptosporangiales > Streptosporangiaceae > Nonomuraea > Nonomuraea maheshkhaliensis. The sequence goes on along the minus strand of NZ_BAAAMU010000049.1, from coordinate 66,691 downwards.
CGCTCGGCATCGAGATCTACGACGTCCAGTGCGGTGACGGCGACGGCCAGGTGCCGCTCGGCAAGCTGCAGCGCCACATCATGAAGCTGCCGCGCAACCTGAAGAAGCCGTCGGTCAACGAGGTGAAGGACCGGCTGCGTTCGCTGCCGCGCAACATGCCGATGCCGAAGGGCCCGATGCCCAAGGGCGCCCGCATGCCGCGCGGCCCCAAGATGCGCTAGTGCTGTCGCCCTCCTCGCGGGCAAACCGCGGCTGGTGGGACGGCAACGCCGACGACTACCAGGTCGAGCACGGCGGTTTCCTGCGTGACAGCGGCTTCGTCTGGGGTCCCGAGGGCCTCGACGAGGCCGCCGCGCGCCTGCTCGGCGAGGTGCGCGGGCGGCGGGTGCTGGAGATCGGCTGCGGCGCGGCGCAGTGCGCGCGGTGGCTGGTGTCGCAGGGGGCGCGGGCGGCGGCGTTCGACATCTCCCACCGCCAATTGCGCCACTCCCAGCGCCTCGACGACGCGACCGGCCTGCGGGTTCCGGTGGTGCAGGCCGACGCCGAGTCGCTGCCGTTCGGGCCGGCGAGCTTCGACGTGGCCTGCTCCGCGTACGGCGCGCTGCCGTTCGTGGCCGATCCGCTGGCCGTCTTCCGCGAGGTGCGCAGGGTGCTGCGGCCGGGTGGCCGGTTCGTGTTCTCGGTGAGCCATCCGATCCGGTGGGCCTTCCCCGACGATCCAGGGCCGCGCGGGCTGACCTCCGACCGTTCCTACTTCGACCGCGGCCCGTACGAGGAGCGCGACGAGCGCGGCACGCTGACCTACGTCGAGCACCATCGCACGATGGGCGACTGGGTGGGTCTGCTGGCGGCGTCGGGCCTGACGATCACCGGGCTGCTGGAGCCCGAGTGGCCCGAGGGCCACGAGGGGGTGTGGGGCGGGTGGAGCCCGCTGCGCGGCCGCCACCTGCCCGGCACGGCCATCTTCAGCTGCGCGAATATCTAGCGGCCATGGTGCCGAAGACCTTCTTCGGGCTCCAGCCGCCGTCGTCGTCCAGTTCGATCACGCCGTACGAGCCGAGGTCGGCCGGGCCGGTGCGGTTGTAGGCGGCGAACGTGAACCACAGGGCGGTCTCGACGCCCTCCCGCTCGAAGACGTCCATCAGCTCGGTGAAGTAACGGACCTGCTCGTCCTCGTCGCGCACGGCGCCGTCGGGCACCACCCACGCCATGCCCCCCCGCTCGCCCGCGCCCCGGTAGGCGCAGGTGCCGAACTCGGTGACGGCGACCGGCTTGCCGTGCTTGAACTGGGCGCGCAGCTCGTCGGCGAAGTCGTGCGCGTTGTGCGCGGCGCGATAGGCGTCCACGCCGACGATGTCGTACGGGGCCCAGTCGATGGGCTCCCACGGGCCGGAGGCGTAGCTCAGCCGCCCCCCGAACAGCGGCCGCACGCTTTCGGCCACCCGCTCCATGTAGCCGCTGAAGCGCGGCATGACCTGCATGAGCGTGGTCCACCACGCCACGTCGCCCGCGACCATCGCCTGGAGCCGGTCGCGGTAGCCCGCGCCCTCGATGAACCCCTGGCAGAACGCGGTGAGCTCGCAGCCGGTGACCAGCACGACCTCGGCGCCGGAGCGGCGCAGGGCCTCGGCGCGCCCGGCGGAGTCGGTGAAGACGGCCAGCGCCTCGTCCTCCGTGAGGTCCACGGGGAACGGGGCGAACCAGACCTCCAGCCCTTCGGCGGCGGCGTGCTCGGCGGCCACGGTGATGCGCGCGGGGTCGGCGCCGGAGATCCGGACGGTGTCGCAGTGGAGCTCGGTGGCGATCAGCCGCATCTCGCGGGCGACGGTGCCGGGGTCGAAGACCTTGCGGGAGTTGTCCTCTCCCGGCAGGATCCCGACGTCATAGTTGATCCCCTTTTTCACGTTTATCTCCTTCTAGCGTGGCGAAACCGTGCTCAAGGAGGTCGAAGGCCAGCTCGACCTCCTCGCCGAGCAGCCGTCCCGCCTCCTCCAGTGACACGCCCGTGGAAAGCCGGTGGAAGAACGCCTCCTGCAGCGTGGTGATGGCGGCGGTGATCTGCGCGGCCATGAGCCGGGGCGCGAGCCCTCGCTCCGGCAGCGCCTCGGCGAGCGCACAGGCCAGTTCCTCGCGCTGGCCCATGTGCGCCTGGTGGACTCCGGCGAGCAGCGCGGGACTGGCCGAGATCACCCGGATCCGGGTGAGCAGCCCCTCGACGTCGATCTCGCCGGTGTCCTGCCGGCCCATCCGCCGGTAGTGCTCGCGCAGGGCCTGGAGCGGCGTACGCTCGCCCCGCCCGGCCACGATCGCGGCCGTGTCCTCCTTGACGCCGTCGAGCACCAGGGAGTCCTTGGACGGGAAGTACGCGAACAGCGTGACCTTGGCGACCCCCGCCGCCTCGGCCACCTCGTTGACGGTCACGGCGTCGTAGCCGCGCTCGTCGAACAGCCGCAGCGCCACCTCGGCGATCCGCCGCCTGGTCTGCTCCTTCTTCCGCTCCCTGAGCCCTGCCATCATCATGCGGACAGCCTAAACCATACCGGGTACATTTATGAACCAGGTATGGTTTTTCCGTCAGCAGGTCACATGCGGACGACCATCGTGTTGGACACACGATCGTGCACCCCGCGGTGGTCGCGGTCCCAGATCAGCGCGGGCACGGCCAGGCACAGCAGCACCGTACGCACGAGCACGGGCAGCAGCCGCGGGTCACCGCCGTCCATCGCGGCGACCCTGATGCCCATCAGCCGGTGGCCGAACGTCTGGCCCATGAACGCGATGAGCAGCAGGTATTGCACGGCGAAGACGGCCACCGGCGCCCACGGCGACTCGGCCGGGTTGATCCTGAGCAGCAACTGCACGACCACCCACGTACAGATCATCCAGTCGATGACGAGCGCGCCGATGCGGCGTCCCCAGCCCGCCACCGATCCGCTGCCCTCCTGGGGCAGCCCCAGGCGCTCTCCCGGGTATCCGAGATCGACTCCGGCGGCGCGCACGCCGCCCAGCCAGGTCTGCGTCCACCGAGGCTCGTTGCTGCTCATGCCCTCAACGGTATCCGCCCGGGAGGCCGGTCGGAATTGTGACCCAACCGCGTCACAGCCACGCCAGAATGTTCGCCATGCCACACGGGGATGATCTTGACCAGCGCTTCAACGAGCTGGTCTCGCAGATGGACGCCGACGAACAGCGCCGGATGCGCTCGTCGGCCAAGAAGGGCGCCAGGAGCGCCTCGAACGAGGGCAAGGTCCGCTTCCCCGGCCGGCCGGGCCGGCGCCGCGACGCCGGCCGCCCCGGATGGGACACGCCGCCACCGCGGCCACGGCGCAGGGCCGGGCGGGCCTGGCCGGCGGGCGCCGGCATCTTGATCGTGCTGACCGCCGCCGCCGTTCTGGTCACGACGCGACCCGATCTGTTCAGCCCCTCGGGCCCGCTGCCGGGCGACACGTTCGAGCTGGCGCCGGTGGACGTGGCGCACCCGTTCGCCGGGTCGCCCGCGGAGAAGTACGCCGACGGGATCGCCGGGTTCACGCTGCCCGAGGCCAAGGCGCTCGGCGGGCTGACGAAGAAGGACGTCGCCGCGGGGCTCGAACGCACGCGTGAGCTGCTGGCGGCGGCCTACCTGGACAAGAAGACCGTGCTGGGCGGCAAGCCGGAGACCTTCGCCAAGCTGCTGCACCGCGACCAGCGCGGCTGGTTCCGCGAGAACCTGGCGGACAAGGAGTACGCCACCCGCTACATGGTGCACAGCTTCGCCCCCGGCAGCGTCGAGCTCACCACCGACGTGATCAAGGTGAACGGCCGGGCCGGCCTGGGCACGTTCAAGGAGAAGGACCTGCGGGGGGCGAGCGTCAAGCTCAACTACCTCGTCGTCTACGCGGTGCACCGCCCCGGCCGGGCGCTCACCATGATGCGGGTCGTCGCGCACGTCACCGGCGAGATCCAGCTGTTCCGCCAGGACGGCCGGCTCGTCACCTGGGTGGAGGATCTGGGTGCCAGTGTCACGCCGGCGCGCTGCGACACGGAGGACGGTTTCGTCCATCCCTATTTCGACGATTCCCCGCCCGACAAGGTCCAGGCCACGGGGAAGCCTCAGGACCCGTACGCGCTGGACCAGCCGCAATCGGACGACTGCACGACGACGGACGCCACATGACGTCGCGTAACACGTGCGAAACAATCGAGACACCATACGGAAACGGCCACGCCCTAGCGTCGGCATGATGGCCAGTCCCCAGGGAGGTTCGAGAGTGTTCAACTCCGCCGACGACGTCCTGAAGTTCATCAGTGACGAAGGGGTGCAGTTCGTCGATGTCAGGTTCACCGACCTGCCGGGGACGACGCACCACTTCACCTTCCCGGTAGAGAACTTCAGCGCGAGCGTCTTCACCGACGGACTCATGTTCGACGGCTCGTCGATCCGCGGATTCCAGGCGATCCACGAGTCCGACATGCTTCTGCTGCCCGACCCGTCGAGCGCCGTGATCGATCCGTTCCGTCAGCACAAGACGCTCAACATCAACTTCTTCGTGCACGACCCGCTGACCGGCGAGGCCTACAGCCGCGACCCGCGCAACGTCGCCCGCAAGGCCGAGGAATACCTCAAGGGCACGGGCATCGCCGACACGGTCTACTTCGGCCCTGAGGCCGAGTTCTACATCTTCGACGACGTGCGCTTCGAGACGAAGCAGAACGCCGGCTATTACTACATCGACTCCATCGAGGGCGCCTGGAACACCGGCAAGGCGACCGAGGGCGGCAACCTGGGCTACAAGCCGCGCTACAAGGGCGGCTACTTCCCGGTCCCGCCGATGGACCACTTCACCGACCTGCGCTCGGAGATGGTGCGCAACCTCATCGAGGCCGGCATCGAGGTCGAGATGCAGCACCACGAGGTCGGCACGGCCGGGCAGGCCGAGATCGACTTCAAGTTCGGCACGCTGCTCAAGACCGCCGACAACCTGATGCTGTACAAGTACGTCATCAAGAGCACGGCGCTCGAATACGGCCACACGGTCACGTTCATGCCCAAGCCGATCTTCGGTGACAACGGTTCCGGCATGCACTGCCACCAGTCGCTGTGGAAGGACGGCTCGCCGCTCTTCTACGACGAGGTCGGCTACGCGGGCCTGTCCGACACCGCCCGCTACTACATCGGCGGCCTGCTCAAGCACGCGCCGTCGCTGCTGGCCTTCACCAACCCGACGGTCAACAGCTACCACCGCCTGGTCCCCGGCTACGAGGCCCCGGTCAACCTGGTCTACTCCCAGCGCAACCGCTCGGCGTGCGTCCGCATCCCGATCACGGGCTCCAACCCGAAGGCCAAGCGCATCGAGTTCCGCGTCCCGGACCCGTCGTGCAACCCGTACTTCGCCTTCTCGGCGATGCTGATGGCCGGCATCGACGGCATCCGCAACAAGATCGAGCCGCCGGAGCCGGTCGACAAGGACCTCTACGAGCTTCCGCCGGAGGAGGCCCGCCAGGTCCCGCAGGTCCCGGGCTCGCTCACCGACGTGCTCAACGCCCTTGAGGCCGACCACGACTATCTCCTTGAGGGTGGCGTGTTCACGCCCGACCTGATCGAGACGTGGATCGCGTACAAGCGGGAGAACGAGGTCGACCCGATCCGGCTGCGCCCGCACCCGCACGAGTTCGAGCTCTACTACGACGTGTGATCCCGTAGTGCGGTGACCAGGGCGGTTCACGTCCGGCACCGCCGGAGGGCACTCACGCACTGAGAAAGGCCGTCTACCGTCCCGTTGGGGGCACGGTCGACGGCCTTTCTCATGCGGTCGATCCCGGACGGCAGGACGTGGGTGCCCGTCCGTCGCGTCTTCGCTCAGGTCTTCAGCCCGCCCTGCGGCGGGAAGGATCATCAGGGAGGTACGCGCAAGATCTTTCGCGTGCTCGAACGGTTACGAGGTCATCCTTCAAGGGTCACGAGCTCTGAGAGGACTGAATGTGCCGACGATAAGGCTTCATCACCGCGACATCGGAAACGACACGAGCGCGACCCTGATCGCAGAGCACTATCAGCACTCCTTCGAACTCGCCTACAAGTACTGGAGGGAGAGAAACAGGCTGTTCGTGGCGATGCTCGGCATGCTCGGCTTCATGGCAGTGATAAGCACTCGATCGCAGGCAGGCAGTCTCCTGGTCATCGGCATAGCGAATGCGTTAGGCGTCCAAGGCGAAGGCGGTCAGACGGCCGCAATCCAGGACAGCCTTCCCATCGCCCTGGTCAATGGTGTGCTGCTGGGCGTCATAGCCATGCTGGTTTTCCTCGTCTACCAGCGAACCAGATACCTCAAAGCCCTCTACGCGTATCTGGGAGAACTGGAGTCGGAGCTGAGAAATCTGCTTGAATTACCAGAAACCAGTATCGCTTTCACTCGCGAGAGCGACTTCTATCGCAAACACTCGGGCGTCTTCGCGGCACATGTGCTCGGTGCGGCTTATTTGGCGTTCGGCGGCGTGGCGCTCGCGGCGGTGGTGCTGCTGAGACTGTATCAAGATGTCCAGCTGAGCTCATCGGCAAGCTTCGTGGTCGAACTCGCCATCGGGTCGGTAGCGATCCTGTTCTTCCTTGGATACGTCAGAGAAGAAATGTGGAGAAAGCGACCTTGACCGGCTCTACGCCTTCAACCGCGGAGTGCCTCAGGCCGTGGTCATCGCAACCCGGGCCAGCGTCCGACCCTCAGAGTGGGCTCGCGTTCATGGCCGAGCCGGTCGTCCTCGCGGGCCGGGAGTGGCTGAAGCGGGCTCGCTGAGCCGTCCTCGGACCGTAGTGAGTACGGCTGCGGGCGCACGTTCCGGTGGACGAATGTCCGGCTGATGTCCTGGCGGTGCCCTGGCCCGGCACCGGAAGGGATTCGATACTCCTTGTGTCCGTTCGAGACACATCGAGTAATGGAGACTTCCATGCCTCTCAAGCGAGCACTGGCGACCCTCGTCACCGCGGTCACCGTCCTGGCCGGGCTCATCGCGGGGTCGCCGGCCGCGTCGGCGGCACCGGCCACCCTGGCGACGCCCGCCGCGCAGGCGGCCGGTCACTGCAACGGATACGAGCCGCACGCGTACGCACCGGGACGGAACGGCGACGTGATCACGGGTATCGGGTCGTGCGGCAGCCAGACCATCACGGTCGAGGTCTGGATCGACGTCTCGGGCGGGCCCGACAAGCGGGTCGGCTGCTGCCCGAGGGGGACCAGCCCGGTCACGGCGTACGCGTACTGCAGCCGGTCGGGCCGTGGCAACTACTACACCGTCGCCAGAACCCCCATGGGGACCGTCGAGTCCGCCCGCCGCCTGTTCTGCTGACCGCCCGGCCACGGAGCGGCCCGCGCACGACGCCCCGTCCGGCCTGGCGGAATGCCGGCAGATAAGGTGAAGGCTCGCCTCACGGCCGGTCGGTGGGGATATGGGCGTAACCCAGCAGGGTGACGCCGCACCTGGCGAGCTCTGCCGTGTTCTGGCCGTGTTCCCTGCCGGCCTTCGTCGAGACCAGGGCCTGCAGGCACGACAGTTGGCCGCGAGGGACGAGCCCCAGGTGGTAGTAGAAGGTCAGGCCCCGAGCGCCGGCGTATCCGCCGAACTCACGCTGCGGCTTGGACCAGCACCCGTTCCGGTCCGGCACGATCAGCTCGTCCTTGCCCCAGAAGAAGCGCCCGCTGCCGGGGTTGTTATACATATCCCGGCTTTTTGGGTCAGCGGTTCCAAAGGGGTACAACAATTGATCGTCAGGAACCTCGCCTACGATCTGACCGGTCACCTCCAGATACATGAATTCCGTTCCGTTGTAGCTGAGGCTGTACGCCATGGACTTCATCCGCAGGTCAGGAAAGGCGTTCGACCCAGCGGACGTCACCTTGGCTTCGGTGATGGGATCGCGCGGCCTGGCGCAGGCCGCCCCCTCCGCGGAGTTCTGCCCGATGACGCCTTTGATGCCGACGGCCGCACCGATGATGACCACGGCAGCTGCCAGCGTTGCCAGCTGCGCCCAATTTGGCGTGCGACGCACGGCATTGCCGCCGCCGACCCGCGCCATGGGCGGAAGCGTCCGGAGCAACGGAACGATGCCGAGTATCACAGCGATACCTGCGGCGACCCAGCTCATCGTCTCGAGGCCGAGCAGTAGCGCGATCGCGGCCATCGACGAAGCGGCCAACACGACAAGCGGCACTGCCCACCCACGCAACTTTTCGCTGTCTCCCATGGGCGAAAGGGTGACCAGAAGGGAGCCTGAGCGGCAATACCGACGTCCCACCGGAATCGGCGTTGACACGCTTCACATCACAATCAGATCTACTCCTCCCATGACATTTCGCGATCATGGCTCGGATTCACACCGGTAATGGCAGGTGTACCTGCCTGAGGAAGTGTCAGTAAGGGTGCCCAGATAGCGAAGGAGAAACCATGTCCGATTCGGCCGCGACCGAGACCGCCGGTGGCTGGAAGGAGCGGGTCATCGCCGAGTTCCGGGCGAACGGCGGGTACGTGCGGTGGAGCACCGACGAGGAGATCGCCGCGGGCCGGCCCATCCCGGCCCGGCTGCCCGGGTTCGAGGAGCGGGGGCTGCCGCTCATCCTCGTGCATCACACCGGAGCCAGGACCGGGCGCGAGCGGATCAGCCCGCTGTTCTTCCAGCCGGTCGGTGACGGCTGGGCCGTCTTCGGGACCAACGGCGGCAGTACGGAGCATCCGCTCTGGTATCGCAACCTCATGGCGCATCCGCGGGCCACGGTCGAGGTGGGTACGGAGACGGTGCCGGTGACGGCCCGGCCGGCGGAGGGTGCGGAGCGGGAGCGGATCTGGGCGAAGCAGACGGCGCTCGTCCCGAGGTTCGCCGCGTTCGAGGCGGCCTCCGGCAGGCAGGTTCCCGTCGTGGTGCTGGAGCCCGCCGATCGCCCGTGACGATCAGCGGACTGTCCGTGCTTGACGTCTGCCGCGTTCCTCCGCCGGACCACGTGGACGGCACGCGGCTACGGGCAGCTATGGGCAGCTACGGGCGGCGCAGGCGGTAGAGCACGTGCGGGGACAGCGGGTGGTCCGCCGGGAGCAGGGGGTGGGCGAAGTCCTCGGCCGGGTCCCTGGTCAGGCCCAGGCGCCGCATCACGGCCTGGGAGCGCAGGTTGCTCGCGGCCGTCATGGAGATGATCGCGTCGAGGCCGGCCTCCTCGAAGGCGTACCCGAGGGCCTGCCTGGCCGCCTCGGTCGCGTACCCCTGCCCCCACGCGGGCCGCGCCAGCCGCCAGCCGATCTCCACGGCGGGCAGGAACGGCGCGTCGAACGTCTGCAGGGCCAGCCCGGTGAAGCCGATGAACTGCCCGCTCGCGCGCACCTCCAGCGCCCACAGCGAGTAGCCGAGCCGGTCGAACTGGTCCTCGATCCGGTCCACCAGGACGTCGCTCTCCTGCCTGGTGAGCGGCGCGGGGAAGTGTTCCATGACCTCGAGGTCGGCGTTCATGGCCGCGAAGGGCTCTCTGTCCTCTTCGCGCCACCTGCGCATGATGAGGCGCTCTGTCTCCATCCGAGCCAGAATACGCGGCCCAGGAACGACCCGAGCTAGAGTACGCGGCTCAGGAACGCCTTCGTCCGCGGACTGCTCGGGTTGTCCAGCACCTCGGCCGGCGTCCCCGACTCGACGACCACGCCCTCGTCCATGAAGACGACCCGGTCGGCCACCTCGCGCGCGAACCCGATCTCATGGGTCACCACGATCATGGTCAGCCCGTCCTCGGCCAGGCCCTTCATGGTGGCCAGCACCTCGCCGACGAGCTCGGGGTCCAGGGCGCTGGTGGGCTCGTCGAAGAGCATGAGCTTGGGCCGCATCGCCAGCGCCCTGGCGATGGCCACCCGCTGCTGCTGCCCTCCGGACAGCTGGCGCGGGTAGCCGCCCGCCTTGCCCTCCAGGCCGACGCGGCGCAGCAGGGCGTGCGCGCGCTCGCGCACCTGCTCGCGCGGCTCGCCGCGGACGCCGACGGGCGCCTCGATGACGTTCTGCAGCACGGTCATGTGCGGGAAGAGGTTGAACTGCTGGAAGACCATGCCGATCTCCCCGCGCTGCCGGGTGATCTCCCTCTTGCGCAGGTGCCGGACCTTGCCACCGGACGCCTGGAACCCGATCAGCTCGCCGTCCACGTGGATCGCTCCGCCGTCTATGGTCTCCAGGTGGTTCACGCAGCGCAGGAACGTCGACTTGCCGGACCCGGAAGGACCGAGGACGACTACGACCTCCCCGGCCTGGACGTCGAGGTCGATGCCCTTGAGCACCTCGAGGTGGCCGAAGTGCTTGCGCACGGCGCGCGCGTGCACCATGGGGACGCTGCTCACGAGGTCACCTCCGTGGTCCGGCGCCGCCGGAAGGCCGCGAACGCCCAGAAGCCCTGCGGGGCGTTCCTGGTCGCGCCGCGGGCGTAGTGGCGCTCGATGAACGACTGGCCGACGTACAGGATCGAGGTGATCACCAGATACCAGACGCACGCCACGATCAGCAGCGGGATGGTCTGGAAGGTGCGGTTGTAGATGGACTGCACGGTGTAGAGCAGGTCGGCCAGCGCGATGACGCTGACCAGCGACGTGGCCTTCAGCATGCTGATGACCTGGCTGCCGGTCGGCGGGATGATGAAGCGCATCGCCTGGGGCAGCACGATCCTGCGGAAGGTGCGCGCGTCGCTCATGCCGAGCGCGGCGGCGGCCTCGCTCTGGCCGGGGTCCACCGACATGAGGCCGCCGCGGATGATCTCCGCCATGTACGCGCCCTCGTTGAGCCCGAGGCCGAGGATGGCCGCGAGCAGCGGGGTGATGAGCGCGTTGGTGTCCGCGGCGACGAACTCGGGGCCGAACGGGACACCGAAGGAGATCTCCGGCAGCAGGTACGACAGGTTGTACCAGAGCACGAGCTGCACCAGCACCGGCGTGCCCCGGAAGAACCAGACGTAGAGCCCGCACGCGCCGCGCGCCACCGGGTTCTCCGACAGCCGGCCGATGGCCAGCAGCACGCCCAGCACGACGCCCACGGCCATGGCGATCACGGTGAGCAGCAGCGTGGTGGCGATGCCCTGGCCGATGAGCTGCGCGTTGACGTAGCGGCCGACCACGTCCCACTGGAAGTTGGGGTTGGTGACCAGCAGGCTGACGAGCTGCGCGGCCAGCACGAGCAGCACGATCGAGGCGACCCAGCGCAGCGGGTGGCGGGTGCGCGCCGCGCCCGCGACGTCGATCTCGGGCAGGACGCTGACAGAAGGCGTCTGGTCGGTGCGGGTCATGACGTGGCCAGGTTCACGCCGGCCTGGTCCAGCTTGTTGTCGGAGGTGCCCCACTTGTCCATGATCTTGTCGTACGTGCCGTTCTCGATGAGCTTCTGGAAGCCGTCCCTGAGCACGTCGCGCAGCGGCGAGTCCTTGGCCACCACGGCCCCCTGGTAGAGGTCGTCGAACCCGTTGGCCTGCCCCTTGCCGGCCAGCTCCAGCTTTCCGCCGGCCTGGTCCACGAAATAGGTGAGCGGCGCCTGGGAGGAGAAGAACGCGTCGGCCCGCCCCGAGCTGACCGCCAGCACCGAGGTCGGCTGGTCCTTGTACGACTGCACGGTGATCTTCGGCTTGCCTTGCTTCTCGCACGTGGCGGACTGGCCCTTGATCACGCTCTCGGCGGAGCCGCCGGCCATGACCGAGATCTTCAGCCCGCACGTGTCGGCGACCGAGCCGATCTTGTCCGGATTGCCGGCGGGCACGGCGAAGACGACGTACTCCTTGACCCAGTCGACGAAGTCGTTGGCCTTCTGCCGGTCGCGGAAGTCGCCCACGGGGCCGATGGCGAAGTCGTAGCGGCCGGAGGCGATGCCGGTGAGCGAGCTGGGCAGACCGTCCACGGTGACGTGCTCGATCTTGACGCCGAGCACCTGGCCGAGCGCCTCGGACATGTCGGCGGCGGCGCCGGTCAGCGACCTGCCGTCGGCCCCGGCGATCTCGTACGGCGGGAACGAGCCGTTGTTGACCGAGACCAGCTTGCCGGACTGCTTGACCTTGCCGGGCAGCCGGTCGTGCAGGCTCTGGTCCTTGCTCTGAGCGGCGGCGCCGGGACCGGCGGGCTCCTGGGAGTTCAGCACCCCCTCGGCCTCCTCCGGGTTGGCGCCGCATCCGGCCAGCGCGAGCACGGCCGCGGACACGGCGGCGGCCAGAGCGGCGGTGCTGCCCCTGCGGGCGGCACGCCCCTTGACGCGTCCTCGCAGGGGACGCTGGGGCAGGTCGTGATCAGGCATGTCGCTCCAATCGCGGGTCCACGGCGAAGCGCCGGTTGTCGAGGACGGGCAGGGTGCGGCGGGCACCGGCGAGCTCGCCCGCGTCGGCGTCGGCCCAGAGCAGCCCCGGCGCGTCGCCCAGGCGGGCCCGGGTGATGCCGAGGGGGTCGACGATCATGCTGGCGCCGATGTTGCGCCGGCCGCACTCGCCGGAGGCGGCCACGTAGCAGGTGTTCTCCAGGGCGCGGGCGGTGACCATGACCTCCCAGTGCCACTCCTTGGCCGGGCCGCGCACCCACGCGGCGGGCAGCGCGAGCACCTGGGCGCCCTGGTCGGCCAGCAGCCGGGCCAGCTCGGGGAAGCGCACGTCGTAGCAGGTCATCAGGCCGACCTTCCAGCCGGCGCAGTCGATCACGACGGGCGCGTTCGTGCCGGGGACGACGTTGTCGGACTCGCGGCGGCCGAAGGCGTCGTACAGGTGCAGTTTCACGTACGTGGCGACGATCTCGCCGTCCCTGGCAGCCACGAGGACGTTCGACACCCGGCCGTCCGCCTCCGGCACGTGCACGCCGGCGATCACGGTGGCCGAGGAGCCACGCGTGTGCTCGACCAGGCCCCTGACGAACGGCCCGTCCAGCGGCTGGGCGGCCTGGCGGATGCGGGCGGGCTCGTCCACGAAGAGGGAGAGCGCGCCCTCGGGCAGGACCAGCAGGTCGGCCCCGCCGGCCGCGGCCGCGTCGATGAGCTCGTGGCAGGTCTTGAGGTTGTCGTTCCAGTCCTCCGCGGAGGCGAACTGTCCGACGGCGATCCTCAGCTGGGTCTTCATGCGGCGAAAACCTCCTCGGCTTCGATCCGGCGGTGGGAGATCCCCTGGGCGTGCAGCTCCTCGCAGAAGGCGGCGACCATGGGGGCGTTCCGGGCGGCGTCGTACGGCATCCAGTCCCGGCCGAAGGTCTCGGCGGTGCCGGCGAGCTCGGCGAGCAGCCATGGCGTGGTGTCGGCGAGCAGCCGCCGGCGCAGCACCCAGTGCCGCTTGGAGCGCTCGAACAGCTCCGTCACGGCCTGCGGCAGCCACGGGTGGCGTTCGACGCTCTCGCGCTTGAGCGCCACCAGGTGGATGCCGGGCACGAAGCCGGTCCGCTCGTAGTAGGCCAGCTCGGCGGCGCGGTGGTCGGGCAGCAGGTGGCGGAAGCGGCTGCCGGGGGTGAAGAACTCCTCCGGCATGAACGGCGTCATGATCGCGTCGTAGTGGCCGTCCGCAAGCCCTTCTGCCAGGCCGTCGCCGGTCACGGAGACGTTGTCGGGGAACGGCACCGGCCCGATCCTGTCCTTGCCGGTCTCGCCCGCCACGAGGGGGCCGACCGTCCAGGTGATGCCGGCGAGGTCGACGCCCGCCTCGCGCAGCAGCGCCCTGGTCCAGGTGTTGCCCGAGTCGGGCCAGCCGGTGAGGCCGATCCTGGCGCCCTTGAGCTCCTCCAGCGAGGTCAGCTCGCTGTCGCTCCGTACGAGGACGCACCGGTGCCGGAAGCCGCGCATCACGAAGACCGGCAGCCCCACGAGCCGGTCGTCGCCCGAGGCGCGGCCGAGCACGTACCGGCTGAAGGACGTCTCGCCCCCGTCGAGGCCGGGCTCCTGGAGCACGTCCGGCGTGACGGCGCGGGAGTCGAGGTCCACCTCGAACCCTTCGGGCCGCACGGCCCCTGTCACGACCGGCACGAGATGGTCCCAATCCCGCACGGCAAGGCGAATCTTCGCCACCAAATCCCCCAAACAGTCACGAATTGCGCTTGATTTCCAGAAACCATATGTTCAGGCATGAAGCCACACAAGAAGATCTTTGTTGCTGAACAAAGATTTACAGGGGGACAAAGTGGACGTCGCTTGGCTGGCGCGGCAGATCGGCGACCCGAGCGCGCGCGGCATCGCCGCCGCGCTCACCGACCTGATCAGGGAGGGCACGGTGACGGCGCAGACCCGTCTGCCGACGGTCCGCGGCCTGGCCAGGGAGCTCGGCGTCAGCTCGGGGACGGTGGCCGAGGCCTGGTCGGAGCTGCGCCGCCACGGCATGATCCGCACCGACCGGCGGCGCGGCACGGTCGTGCTCGGCCCGCCCGACGTGCCCCGCCCGATCCGGTACGAGCGCCTCGGCCACTGGGGCGACCGCCTGGCCATCGACCTGACCATCGCCTCCCCTGACACGGCGCTGCTGCCGCCGCTGGAGGCCGCGCTGGCGGCGGCGGCCGGCGTGCAGGGCCTCAACGACTACGCCCGCGAGACGATCACGCCCCGCCTGCGCGCCGCCGTCGAGCCGGACTGGCCCTTCCCCGCGCGCGGCTGGCTGGCCGTCGGCGGCGGGTACGAGGGCGTCCAGCTGCTCTGCCAGACCACGGCCCTGCCTGGCGACCGGATCGCGATCGAGGAGCCCACCGGGGCCAGGCTCCTGGACATCCTGGAGCGGACCGGCGCGCAGATCATCCCGGTCGCCTGCGACGAGCACGGCCCGATCCCCGCCGCCCTGGCGCAGGCGCTGCGGGCCAGGCCGGTGGCGTTCGTCTACCAGCCGCGCGGCCAGTCGCCCTGCGGCCACGCGGTGACGCGGGAGCGCTCGGCGGAGCTGGCGGCGCTGCTGGAGCCGGCCAAGACGCTCATCGTCGAGGACGACGGGATGGGCGAGCTGTCGGTCTCGCCGATGGTGAGCCTGGGCGCCCGCTTCCCCGACCGTACGGTGCTGGTCCGCTCCTACTCCAAGTCGCACGGGCCCGACCTGCGCATCGCCGTCATCGGCGGGGCGGCGGACGCGGTGGAGCGGGTCCGCGTGCTGCGCAGCTTCGGCACCGGCTGGACCAGCAGGATCCTCCAGGACACGCTGGCCCACCTGCTCGGCGACGCGGACGTGCGCTCGCGGGTGGGGCACGCCCGCGAGGTGTACGCGCGCCGCCGCACCCGCCTGGCCGCCGAGCTGGCCGCGCGCGGCGTCCACACCGGCGGCGGGGACGGGCTGGCGCTGTGGGTGCCGGTGCGCGACGAGCCGGCGGCCCTGGTCACGCTGGCCGCGCACGGGATCTCGGTCGCGCCGGGCAGCCGCTACGTCATCGGCCCCACGCAACGCCACCACCTGCGGCTGGCCACCGCCCGGCTCACCGACGACCCGGACGAGCTGTCCGCCCTGGCCGACGTGATCGCCCTGGCCGCCACGGGCGGCGGGCGGGTCAGCCCGTCGCCGTGAGCGCCCGGCTCATGAGCGCTTGGCCTTGATCCCCGTGACGCGGCGGAACACGTCCCACCAGAACGGCGCCCCGAACAGCAGCGCCACGTACGTCAGCAGGAACCCGGGCCAGTGGCTCGGCGTGCTGACCCGCTCCCACCAGACGGCGAGGTTCGCGTGCACGCTCGGATCGCCCTCGGCCGGGATCGACACGCTGACCATCGCCTGCCCCATCAGCTTGACCAGGGCGGGTTCGCTGAGCACCTCGGTGACGCACGGCACCGGATCGCCGCCCTGGCACTTCGCCTGCAACTGGTCGTACGCCTCCGGCCCGGCCACCGCCGTGACCGAGGCGCGGTAGGCGTTGTCGCGCAGCAGCGTCTTGGCGTACTCCAGCCCGTCCATGCTGAACAGCAGCGTCACCACGATGCCGAGCGCCGCCACCACCCACTTGACGTAGCGCTTGTACAGCATGGACAGCCGCTGCATCTCCCCGTCGAACCAGCTCTCCACCCCCTGCCTGAACCGGTCGAGGTCGCCCTGGGCGCTCTCCCACACGCCCTTGAGGTGCCCGTACAGGGGGCTGTCGATCTTCCGCAGGCTGTCCAGGAACTGCCGCATGTCGCCGTCCCCGGCGGCGGCCAGCTCCATGACGGCCATCGCGAAGCGCGCGGGCGGGATGTCGGCGATGCTGGTCTTGCCGCGCTTGGCGTGGTCGATCTCGCGGACCCGCTCGTAGAGCAGGTTCATCATGGCGCGCCCGGTTCTGGCCTCGGGCACCTCCCCGGCCTTGGCCGGCGCCGGGTCGCCGCTGTGCGTGGGGCGCGGGTCGCGCAGGAACGGCAGCACGCTGAACACGCCGGCCGCGCCGGCAGGCAGCCACGACCCGGTCTTCTTGTCGGCGCCGTCCATGGTGTCCCTGAGGTAGGCCCACAGGAACTTGCTGCGGATGGCGAACACCCGCACGAAAGCCTCGTTGAGCCCGCTCACCAGCAGTGACAGCAGCAGGAACGCCACCACCAGCCCAAGGGCAAGGTCCACATATACGGATAACACCGCGCATTCATACACCCACGCGGCGTGGTGCGCAATGCTCAGGCGCCGTAGAAGACCCTGTCCACGACCTTCCTGGCCCGGCGCGTCACCCGGCGGTAGTCGTCGAGGAAGTCCTCGGAGCCGTCGGGCGGGTAGCCGAGCGTCTGGGCGATACGCCTGCGCTCTCCCGAGTCGGCCGGCACGCTGTCGCCGGGCCGCCCCTTGACCAGCATGATCGCGTCACGTACGCGGGAGGCGAAGGTCCAGGCCTCGGCCAGAACCGTCTCGTCGGCCGGGTCGAGCAGCTCCTCCGCCACCGCCGCGCGCAGCGCCTCCAGCGTACGGGTGGTGCGCAGGGACGGCCGCGCGCCGGCGTGGCACAGCTGCAGCAGCTGGGCCACCCATTCCACGTCGGACAGCCCGCCGGGGCCGAGCTTGGTGTGCAGCGCGGGATCGGCGCCGCGCGGCAGGCGCTCGGCCTCCATCCGGGCCTTGAGCCGCCTGATCTCCCTGATCGCGTCGCCGCGCAGCCCGTCGCGCGGATAGCGCAGCTCGTCGATCATGGACGTGAACTCCGCCCCCAGCCGCGCGTCACCCGCCGAGAACCTGGCCCGCAGCAGCGCCTGCGCCTCCCACGGCGACGACCAGCGCGCGTAGTAGGCGCGGTAGGAGGCGAGCGTGCGCACCAGCGGGCCCTGCCGGCCCTCGGGCCGCAGGTCGGGGTCGATGATCAGGGGCGGGTCGGGCGCGGGCAGCGACAGCAGCCGGCGCACCTCGTTGGCCACGGCGTAGGCGGCGTCGGTGGCCTCGCGCTCGTCCACGCCGGGCAGCGGCGAGTGCACGAACATGACGTCGGCGTCGCTGGCGTAGGAGCACTCCATGCCGCCGAGCCGGCCCATGGCGATGATCGCGAACGAGGTGAGACCGGCCGCCCGGCCGAGGGCGGCGTCCAGGGCGGCCTGCAGCGTCACGTCGGCGATCTCCGAGAGCGCGCAGCCGACCGTCTCGACGTCGATGAGGCCGGAGATGTCGGCCACCGCCGTGCGGAACAGCTCCCTGCGCCGCAGCGCCCGCACCGCGGCGACGGCGGTCTCCGGGGCGCCCTCGTGCCGGGAGACCGCGGCCGACGCCTCGCCGAGCAGCGATTCGCGGCCGCGTACGGCCAGGTCGGCGTCAGAGCCCAGGATCGCGACCGCGTCGGGAGCGTGCATGAGCAGGCCGGTGGCGTAGCGGCTGGTGCCGAGCACGCGGGCCATCCTGGCGGCCACCGCCGTCTCGTCGCGCAGCAGCCGCAGGTACCACGGCGTGGTGCCGAGCTTGTCGCTGACCTGCCGGAACCCCAGCAGCGCGGCGTCGGGGTCGGGCGTGTCGGCGAACCAGCCGAGCATGACGGGCAGCAGCGTGCGCTGGATCGCGGCCCGCCTGGAGACCCCGGAGGCGAGGCCGGCGATGTGGCGCAGCGCGCCGTTGGGGTCGACGTAGCCGAGCGCCTCCAGCCGGGCCGCCGCCGCCGTGGTGGACAGCCTCGCCTCCGACTCCGGCAGCCGCGCCACGGCCTGCAGCAGCGGCCGGTAGAACAGCTTCTCGTGCAGCCGCCGCGCCTCCATCGCGTGCCGCCGCCACCGGGCCGTGAACTCCCCCACCGGGTCGGCCTGCATGCCGAGCGCCCGGCCGAGCCGGCGCAGGTCGTCGGTGTCGGTGGGCACGATGTGGGTGCGCCGCAGCCGGTGCAGCTGGAGCAGGTGCTCGACCTGGCGCAGGAACGTGTACGCCTCCGCCAGCCCCTTGGAGTCCTCGCGCCCCACGTAGCCGCCCCGCGACAGCGCGGCCAGCGCGGGGAGCGTGGCCCTGCGGCGCAGCAGCGGATCGAGCCTGCCGTGCACGAGCTGCAGCAGCTGCACCGCGAACTCGATGTCGCGCAGCCCGCCCGGGCCCAGCTTGAGCTGGCGCTCGCCCTCGGCGCGCACGTGGGCCTCGACCCGGCGGCGCATCGCCTGCACGTCCTCGACGAAGTGCTCGCGGGTGGCCGCCGCCCACACCATCTCGTTGACCGCCTCGACGTAGGCGGCGCCCAGCTCCAGGTCGCCCGCCACCGGCCGGGCCTTGAGCAGCGCCTGGAACTCCCAGGTCTTGGCCCAGCGCCGGTAGTAGGCGAGATGGCTGGCCAGCGTGCGCACCAGCGGCCCCGATCGGCCCTCGGGCCGCAGCCCGGCGTCCACCTCCCACAGCGAGCCCTCAGGGGTGGTCGCGGTGCAGGCCCGCATCATCGCCTGGGCCAGGCGGGTGGCGGCACGCAGCGCCTTGGCCTCGTCGGCGCCCTCCTTCGGCTCGGCCACGAAGATCACGTCGACGTCGCTGATGTAGTTGAGCTCCCTGGCGCCGCACTTGCCCATGCCGACGACCGCGAGGCGGACGTCGTCGGTCTCGACCTCGGCCCTGGCGATGGCCAGGGCGGCCTCCAGGGCGGCGCCGGCCAGGCCGGACAGCTCGGAGGTGACCTCCGCCAGCGTCGCCTCGCCGGTGAGGTCGCGGGCGGCCAGATGAGCCAGCCTGCCCCGGTACGCCACCCGCAACGCCACCAGCGCGTCCGGCGCCGAGGCCCGCGGCTCTTCCGCATCCGGTACGGCGCCGACGGCGCGGAGCAGCTCGGGGCCGGGGTCGCCGAGCCGGGGCCGGGCCAGGAGCGCGACCTGGGCGGGGTGGCGTACGAGATGCTCGCCGAGCGCGGCGCTGACACCGAGCACGGCCAGCAGCCTGCGTCTGAGCCCTTCGTCGGCGCGCAGGGCGTCGAGCACGCCGGGGTCGCGCTCGGCGAGCCGGGTCAGGGAGGCCAGCGCCAGATCGGGATCGGCGACGTCCACCAGCTGGCCGAGGACGTCGTCGAGATCGACCGCGGACTGGCGGACGAGCTGGGCGGCCCTGGCGCCGTCGGCGAAGCCGAGCTTGGCGAGCCGCGCGGCGGTGGATTCGATCCTGGGCACCCCTCCATCTTGACAGCTCTCTCCCGCCCGGCCATAACATGAGAACGCAACGTTGCGTTGCGTTTCGAGAAGGGCAGGATCGATGACGGAACGCGAGACGGGCGACCGGGTGCCGGCGGCGGAGCGGGAGACGGGCGGCCGGGTGCCGTCGACGGTCGCGTGGGGGCTGCTGGCCGCGTGGGCGGTGCACGACGCCGAAGAGCTGGCCACGATGGCGCGCTGGACCCGCACGGCCCGGCCCCGCCTGGAGGAACGTCTCCCCGGGGTGCCGTGGGAACGGCTGGAGGTCTCGCAGCGGCACGTGAACGTGGCCATCGGGCTGATGGGCGGGGTGATGGCGGGGGCGGCGGCGCTGGGGGCGCGCACGGGCGGGCGCAGCGCCGTGTTCCAGGCCGCGCTGGCCGGCTTCGGCGCGCACGGGGTGTTGCACCTGGCCCAGGCGGCACTGTTCCGCGGCTACACGCCCGGGGCGGCGACCGCGCCCGTCGTCGTGCTCCCGTACGCGGTGTGGGCGTGGCGGCGGCTGCGGGCGTCAGGAGTGCCGGTGCGGCCGGGGTACGGCGGCGTGGTGGCGCTCCCGCTGATCCTGGCGGCCGTGCACACCCTGGCCCACCCCCTCACCGGCCAGGATCAGCCGAAGAACGGCCACGAGCGGGGGCGCGGGGCCTGGCTCCCGCGCGGACGCCGGGCCGAAGCCGGGAGCGGGCGCCGGTGAGGCGTCAGGGGCGGGCGGCGGTTCTGACGACGTCGGCGAAGGCTCGCGCGAGCGGCCGCCAGGCCGACACCAGCGCGCTCTCGGCCGCCTTGACCTCGGCGTTCAGCTCCTCGGCCGTGTCCAGGGGCGGATCGGCCGTCCACGCGGCGAAGATCTCGGGCGTGGCCTCGGGGTGGAACTGCACCGCCCAGGCCGCCGGGCCGAGCCGATAAGCCTGGTTCTCGTACGGGTCGCCGGTCATCAGCGGCACCGCGCCTTCGGGCAGCCGGGTGATGGCGTCCTGGTGGTACTGGATCGCCACGGCCCGGCCGACGCCCGACAGCAGCCGGTCGGAGGCGGCGGCGGGCAGGGCGACGACCTCGCGCGCGCCCACCTCCACGCCGTGCGCCCCGCGCTCCACCGTGCCGCCGCAGGCCATGGTGAGCAACTGCGCACCCAGGCAGACGGCCAGCGTGGGCGTGGCGTCGTCCACGGCGCGGCGCAGCAGGTCGCGGGTGGCCGGCTGCCAGGGACTGCGCTCGTCCTCCCAGGCCGCGGCCGCGCCCCCGAGCACGATCAGCCCGTCGGCCGCCCGGTCGGGCACCTCCTCCCCCAGGTACGGCCGCACGACCTCGCAGGCCAGTCCCAGCCAGCCCGCCAGGTATCCCAGCCCGGCCTCGGCCTCGTGTTCGATGACGGTGATCCGCATATCGCCCATTATCCGGCTATTCGTCCCAGCTGAGCTGCGCCTAAGCTCCGACCATGAGCGTCGAATTCGATGAGGCCGGCGGCCTGCGGATCGCCACCTTCGGCACCGGACCACGCAAGATCATCGCCGTGCACGGGATCACCGCGTCGCTGATGGCCTGGGGCGCGGTCGGCCGGCGGCTGCCCGACGGCTGGTCGCTGGTCGCGATGGACCTGCGCGGGCGCGGCCACAGCGCCTCCCTGCCCGGCCCGTACGGGCTCGACCGGCACGCCGAGGACGTGCTGCGGGTGGCCGAGCACGTCAAGGCGGGCCCCGACGCGGTGCTGACGGGGCACTCCATGGGCGCGTACGTGGCGGCGCTGGCCGGTGCGCGGCGCCACTTCGCCCGGATCGTGCTGGTGGACGGCGGCATGCCGCTGCCGCCGCTGCCCGAGGGGATGGACGCCGACGCGGCCACGGAGGCCACGCTGGGCCCGGCGCTGGAGCGGCTGCGGCGGACGTATCCGTCGGCGGAGGCGTACGTGGACTTCTTCAAGGCGCATCCAGCCTTCGCCGGGAACTGGAACGCCGACGTGGAGGCGTACGTACGCTACGACCTGACCGGGCCGGACGGAGCCCTGCGCTCGCGCGCGGCCGGGGAGGCGGTGCTGGAGGACGGGCGCTGGCTGCGCCTGGAGACGGACCGGATCGCCGCCGCGCTGGAGGCGATCACCTCGCCGCTGCGCCTGCTGCGGGCCCCGCGCGGGCTGCTCGACCAGGACACCGGCCTGCTGCCCGACGACCTGGCCCTGCCGTGGGCCGCCCGGCTGCCCGGCCTGCGGGACGAGGTGGTGCCGGACTGCAACCACTACACGATCCTGTTCGACGAACGCTGCGTCGCGACCGTGGTGAACCACCTCACCGCCCCCGAGTGACCCCGTACGGCGGCCCGCCGCGCCGGGAGTGATCCCCTCACGGAACGGCGAAGGCCCCCGGCCGGACGGTCGGGGGCCTTCGGAAGTCCGGGCTAGCGTGGAGCGATCCAGGTGGCGCGCGCGGCGGCGACCAGGGTGCCGTCAGCCTCGTAGATGGCGCTCTGGCCGAACATCTTGCGGCCGTCGCGGCCGGTCGGGCGGGCGACCACCGAGTAGCGCCCGCCGGGCAGGACCGTGCCGTGGATCTGCACGACCAGCCGGCCGAGCAGGGCGCTCTCGCCCGGGCCGAAGTGGGCCCAGCCGGAGATGCAGTCGAGCACCGCGCCGACGATCGAGGCGGGCACGCCGTCCTCGCCCGTCACCGTGTGCGGCACCACCCAGCCGGCCGCGACCAGGTCGGTGCCCTCCACGGGGCCGGGGAAGATGCGCAGGCCGTCGCCAGGCTCGCGCAGGCCGCAGGCGAAGCACTCGGCGAACGGGTGGGCCTTCAGCCCCGCGAACCCGGCCTCGGCGCGGGCGGCGTCGTTGAACGGCACGAACGCCGGCCCCTCCAGGTCCTCGGCCACCGGGATGGCCTCGACCAGCAGCTTGTCGCCGTGGGACAGGGACACGGTGTTGGCCACGTGTTCCAGCCGCAGCTCGGTCTCCAGCGGCGTGGGGGCGTGGAGGGTGACCTCGACGGCTGATCGACCACCGTTCAGCGCCTCGGCCATGGTGCCCGCGATCCACCCGCCGTTGGCGAGACCCACGGGACCACGGTAGCGCTCGGGAACGGTCAACACGGTCTGCAGGGCAGCCGTCGTCATGCCACACCCTCCTATATCGCCACACACGGCGAAAAGTCCGGAAATATCATAAAGAGCAGACCGATTTTACTGGACACCCGGTTTCCCGGAGGCGTGGGGGTCCGGCGGTCGCTCCGTACAGCTCCATAACGCCTCAAGGGGGCTCGGAACTTCCCTCACCCGGGCATCACGACGCTAGGCGTCCCACATCGCTGGGATGTGACTCGGGGGTCAGAAGCAACGAAAATCGGCCTCACTCCGAAGTGCTCGGGGAGTGAGGCCGATCAAGGCGTTGGCAGTACCTTAACGGGGTTTCCCACGTCTCGCGACCAATCCCCCGATACTCCCGTCCCGATCGCCACGGCACCCGGCGCGGGGAGGCCGTGACCGGAACGGAACGGTCGGATATCGGCTTCCGCGCGCGTTCGCGGCCCGCCTCGGGGAGGCTGGAACCGCACACGCCCTATGCTGACGCGGCTGGGCGGAGGAGAAGGCGAGTTCGCGGGGGTGAGTCTGTGCCGGGGGCCAGGTTGCGGTTCCCGCCCGGATCCCTGGTCATCCTGACCGGGCTGCCGGGCGCGGGGAAGACGACGCTGCTGCGCCGCCTGTACGGGCTGCACGGCGCCGAGAGCGTCCCCCTCATGGCCGGCACGGTCGCGGTGATCGACTCCGCGCAGTCGAAGCACCACTGGCACGGCCGGCTCGTCTGGGCCCCCTATCCGCTGCGCCGCGCCGTGGTGTTCGGCACCCATGTCGGCCGCATCAGGCGGGCCCTGCTCGCGGGTCACTCGGTCGTCGCCCACAACCGGGGCTGCGGGGCGTACGTGCTGCGGGGCTTCGCCTGGCTGGCGCGCAGGCACGGCGCGGACTTCCACCTGCTGCTGCTGGACGCGCCGCCGGAGGCGGCGCTCGCGGGCCAGCGGGAGCGGGGCCGGGTGGTCGCGCCGCGTACGTTCGCGCGCCACCGGCGCAGCTGGGAGCTGCTGCTGACCCGGGTCAGGAACGGCGACCCGGCGCCCGCGGCGGGGGCCCGCGTCGTCGACCGGACGCAGGCCGCCCGGCTGCGGGCCATCGTCTTCGAGCCGGCCCCGGCCGAGCCCGCGCGGCCCCCGATCGGACCTCAGAGCACCGGCAGGTAGCGGCCCAGCTCGAACTCGGTCACGTGGCGGCGGTATTCGCGCCACTCGCTGCGCTTGTTGCGCAGGAAGAAGTCGAAGACGTGCTCGCCCAGCGTCTCGGCCACGAGTTCGCTGCGCTCCATGACCTCGATCGCGTCGTTGAGCGAGCCGGGCAGCGGCTGGATGCCGAGCGCCCGGCGTTCGGCGCTGGTCAGGGTCCAGACGTTGTCCTCGGCGGCGGCGGGCAGCTCGTAACTCTCCTCGATGCCCTTGAGCCCGGCCGCCAGGATCAGCGCGAAGGCCAGGTAGGGGTTGCAGGCCGAGTCGAGCGAGCGGAACTCGATGCGGGTCGAGCCGCCCTTGTGCGGCTTGTACATCGGCACCCTGACCAGCGCGGACCGGTTGTTGTGGCCCCAGCACACGTAGGAGGGGGCCTCGCCGCCCTGGCCCGCGATGGCCTCGGCGCCGCCCCAGAGCCGCTTGTAGGAGTTGACCCACTGGTTGGTGATGGCCGTGATCTCGGCGGCGTGCCTGAGCAGGCCGGCGATGAAGGAGCGCCCGATCTTGGACAGCCGGTAGTCGGAGCCGGCCTCGTAGAAGGCGTTTCTGTCGCCCTCGAACAGCGACATGTGCGTGTGCATGCCGGAGCCGGGGTGCTCGGTGAACGGCTTGGGCATGAACGAGGCCCAGATGCCCTGCTCCAGCGCGACCTCCTTCATGACCAGGCGGAAGGTCATGATGTTGTCGGCCGTGGTGAGCGCGTCGGCGTAACGCAGGTCGATCTCCTGCTGGCCGGGCGCGCCCTCGTGGTGGCTGAACTCGACGGAGATGCCCATCGACTCCAGCATCATGATCGCCTGGCGGCGGAAGTCGTGGCCGGAGCTGTGGGGCGTGTGGTCGAAGTAGCCGCCCGAATCGATCGGCTCGGGCCGCTGACCGGGCTCTGGCCGGTTCTTCAGCAGGAAGAACTCGATCTCGGGATGGGTGTAGAAGGTGAAGCCCATGTCGGCGCACTTGGCGAGCGTGCGCTTGAGCACCCAGCGCGGGTCGGCGTGCGACGGCGAGCCGTCGGGCATGAGGATGTCGCAGAAGATGCGCGCCGCGCCCGGCGTCTCGCTGCGCCAGGGCAGGATCTGGAACGTGGCCGGATCGGGCTTGGCCAGCATGTCGGACTCGTAGACCCGGGCGAAGCCCTCGATCGCGGAGCCGTCGAACCCGATGCCCTCGGCGAAGGCCCCTTCGAGCTCGGCCGGCGCGATGGCCACGGACTTGAGGAAGCCGAGCACGTCTGTGAACCACAGCCGGATGAACCGGATGTCGCGTTCCTCGAGCGTGCGGAGCACGAACTCCTGCTGGCGGTCCACAGCATCCCCTCGTTTGAACTGACAGTACAGGCTATATACCAGCATGCCGTGCCCGTGTTTCGCACACGTTACGGGGGGTGCCGGTGCGAGCCTCGCTGACAAAGCCCCCCGCCCCGACTTACTGTGATCACGCAGTCAGTCTCGGGGGAGGCATTGGTGGCTATCGACCTGCTCAATCACAAGCTCGATCGGGCGTTCGACCACATCGACGCGACCGGAAACGGCGTCGTCGAGCGTGAGGACCTGCTGGGGCTGGGCGCGCGCATCCTGGTGGGCTTCGGGGAGTCCCCCACTTCGGTCACCGGGGCGAGCCTCGTGGACAGCTTCGACGGCATCTGGTCCACCCTGTCGGAGGCGCTGGAGCGCGACGGCGACTCCGGCATCACGCGCCCGGACTTCCTGCGGGGGATGACGGCGGCGTTCGTCACCGGCGACCGGTACGACCCGGTGTTCAAGCCGGCCACGCTGGCGGTGGCCGAGCTGTGCGACGCCGACGGCGACGGGCGGATCGGGCCGGCCGAGTTCCGGACGATGCTGTGCGCGTTCGGCGTGGCCTACGACGACGTGGACGAGGCGTTCGACCGGCTCGACCGGGAGGGCAGGGGCGCGCTCACCGTGGACGAGCTGGTCCTGGCCGCCGCCGACTACTACCGCAGCGACGACCCCAACGCCGCGGGCAACTGGCTCTACGGGCCCCTGTGAAGCACCCAGTGAAGAGCCGAGCGCAGAGCCCGGAGCAGAGCCGGGAGCACGACCGGGAGCAGGACCCGGCGAAGAGCCAGGGCGAGAGCCCGGGGACGAGTCCGGCGGAAAGTCCGGTGAAGGCGGCTGTGAACACGACGATGATCAGTACGACGAGCACCACCACGGGCACCACCACTGGCACCACCACTGGCACGGTGACCACCACCGTGCTGGCCACCGTGCGCACCGCCCTGCGCTCCGCCCTGGCGTCCATGCTGCCGCTGCCGCGCAGGGGCGGCCCGGCCGCGCAGGCGCTGCTGCCGCTCACCGAGCGGGTGCCCGCCATGGCGGCGCCGTGCCGGATGCATCCGGCCGTGTACGCGATCGAGGCCGCGGTGATCGACTGGGCCAGGCGCACCGGCTTGCGCGCCGACCCCGACGTGGGCTACCACCGCATGGCGGGCCGGGCCTTCGCCGAGTTCGACGCGGCCGCGGCGGCGCTGTTCGCGCAGTGGCTGACCTGGCTGTTCCACCTGGACGACGAGCTCGACGAGCGCTCGGGCCCGCTGGAGGTCTTCCACGGCATGCTCAAGGGCGCCTCGCGCCATCCGCTGGAGGCGGCCTTCGCCGACCTGTGGCGGGTGACGAGCGCGCGGATGAGCGACCGGTGGCGGGCCAGGTTCGCGGTGGGGCTGCAGCGCCAGTACGACGCCTGCCGTACGGAGGCCGAGAACCGCGCGGCCGGGCGGATGCCGACGCTGGAGGAGTACCCGGCGCTGCGCAGGGGCACGGTGGGCCCCTACCTGTACGACCTGGTGGAGCCGTGCCTGCGGGTGGAGGTGCCGGGCTGGCTGCACGAGTCGGAGCCGTGGCAGCGGCTGGTGAACGCCTGCAGCGACGTCACCGCGTGGTGCAACGACGTGGCCTCGCGGCCCAAGGAGCACGGCGACGCGCACAACTTCGTCGTGCTGGCGATGCGCCAGCTCGGGCTGGGCGAGCGGGCGGCGACGGCGTGGGTGCTCGACCGCATCGCGGCGCGCTGCCAGGACATGAGCGAGGCGGCCAGGCGGCTGCCGCTGGACGACCTGGAGCCGAAGGCGGCCAGAGACGTCAGCAAGGTGGCCTGCGCCTACCTGGCGGCGCCGCGCGCCCACCTCGACTGGCTGCTGGAGTCGAAGCGTTACGCCTGACCGGCGAGCGCGTCGCCGGTGGGGGTGCGGCGGTAGACGACCTGCTTGCCGAGCCGCATCCCCACCGCGAGCCCGCCTCCGCTCAGCACGCCGAGGTGCTGGCTGATCGCGCCCGGTGTGAGGGACATGCGCCCGGCGAGCGCGGTGGTGGTGGCGGGCTCGGCGAGCGCGAGCAGGATCTGGGCCCGGCTCTTGCCGATCAGCGCGGCCAGCGCGCCCGGCGCGGGCGGCGGGCCCTGCTCCCACAGCGTGCCGACGCCGTGCACCGGGTAGACGAGCATCGACTGGTACGGCGCCGTCATCACCGCCACGGCCGGCCAGTAGAAGGCGCTGGGCACCAGCACGAGCCCGTCGCCGTGCGTCTCGCCCGACTCGTACCAGGGCCGGTCGATGATCAGCCGCTCCCCCGTCCACGTCACGGCCGGGCCGAGCCCGGCGAACAGCTCGCGCGCCCCGCCCTGCGCCAGTTGCCGCGAGCGGCGCAGCACGTCGCGTTCGAGCAGGGCGTACACGCGGGGCCAGAACTCGGCGAAACATTCGTCCCAGTACGTCTTCAGCGTGTCGGCGACCCTGGCCACGCCCGCCTCGGGGTCGGCCGTGAACCGCGCGATGACGGCGGCGTCGGTGCCGCGCACCTTCGCGGCCTCCTCCGCGGCCCGTGCCGGGTCCGCCTTCCTGACCCGGTCGAGCTCGGCGGCGAAGTCGGGCATCGGCGTGTCGGGCGGCGGGGTGACGAAGTCGGCCAGGTATCCGGACGGCGGCACGAGCGCGAACAGCTCAGCCAGGTCGAGCGCCCGCGCCTTGGCGCGCACGGCCTTGAGCCAGGGCAGGTGGATGGACTGCCTGGCCGGCTGCTGGAGGGTGCGCAGGCTGGTCACGAGCTCCCACATCGGCGAGAAGGCGAACCTGATGCGCGCCACGTCCTCCGGCTTCATCACCCAGGTAACGGTCATCCTTTTAGTGTGCACTAAATCGTTCGCCCCCCGAATGCCGACATATCACCCTTACTTCCGTGTCAAGAGCAACAGTGGAGCGGCCGTCTTTCCTGCGGTCGCAATTAGACGGTCTGCCGCGTCCGTTCTGGGCCCTGTGGGCCGGCACCCTGGTGAACCGGCTGGGCACCATGGTCGTGCCGTTCACCGGCGTCTATTTGACGCAGAGCCGCGGCCTGTCCATCGTCGCGGCGGGCCTGGTGATGGGCGTGTTCGGGGCGGGGTCGCTGCTGTCGCAGGTCGTCGCGGGCGTGCTCACCGACAGGATCGGGCGCCGGGCCACGCTGTCCGGCGGCATGCTGGCCACGTCGGCGGCCATGCTGGCGCTGGGCTACAGCACGTCGCTGCCGGCGATCCTGGCCTCGATGTTCGCGCTCGGCCTGGTGATCGACGCCTACCGGCCCGCGTCGAACGCGCTGGTCGCCGACCTGATCCCGCCCAAGGAGCGGCCCAGGGCGTACGGGCTGCTGTTCTGGGGCGTCAACCTCGGCTACTCGGTCGGCATGACGGCGGGCGGCTGGCTGGCCGGAATCGGGTTCATCTGGCTGTTCTGGATCGACGCGCTGTCGGGCGTGGTCTTCGCCGTGCTGGTGTGGCGGGCGGTGCCCGAGACCAGGCCCGAGGGCGGTCACTCGGCGGGCGGGTTCCTGGTGGTGCTGCGCGACCGGGTCATGGTCGGGTTCACGCTGGTGGTGCTGGGCAACGCGCTGGTGTACGCGCAGACGATGAGCATGCTGCCGGTGGCGATGACGGGCGTGGTGAAGCTGACGCCCGGCCAGTTCGGCACGGCCATGGCGCTCAACGGGGTGCTCATCGTGATCGTGCAGCCGCTGGTGTCGGGGTGGCTCGGGCGCATGGACCCGGCCAGGACGCTCGCGCTGGGGCTGGCGGTGATGGGGGCCGGGTTCGCGATGACCGCGTACGTGACCACCACGCTGGGCCTGGTGGTGACGATCGCGGTGTGGACGGCCGGCGAGATCATGACGGCGGGCATCGCCGGCGCCGTGGTGGCCCGGCTGGCGCCGCCCGAGCTGCGGGGGCGGTACGCGGGGCTGTCCGGGTTCGCCTGGTCGCTGGCGGGGATGCTGGCGCCGCTGCTCGGCGGGCCGCTGCTGGAGCTGGGGTCGCGGGCACTGTGGTTCACGATCGGCGGGGTCGGCTTCGCTTCGGCGATCGGCATGCTCCTGCTCGGCCCGGCCATCAGACGCCGCTGACCGACCTCGGGGGCGGCGCGGGACCGATGGCGAAATTTCGCCATGTACCCGGACCCGCCGCCCCCTCTACAGTTACGCCTGACATGCTGACCTTCACCGCTCTCGGACCGTTCCAGGCCTGGGCCGACGGAACCCCCCTCGACCTCGGCGGCCAGCGGCAGCGGGCGGTGCTCGCGCGCCTGCTCGTGGCCGGTGGCCGCGCCGTCCCCGTCAACACCCTCATCGACGAGCTCTGGCCGGGCGGCCCGCCGGCGCAGGCGCTCTCCACCATCCAGGGGTACGTCTCCCGCCTGCGCCGCGCGCTCGAACCCGGCCGCGCGCCCCGCGAGCAGGCCGGCGTGCTGGTCTCCGCCTCTCCCGGGTACGCCCTGCGCGCCCGTGCCGAGGAGGTGGACGCCTGGCACTTCGAGGCGCTGATGCGGACCGACGGCACGCCCGCGCAGGTGTGGGCCGCCATGGACAGCGCGCTGGGGCTGTGGCGCGGGCCGGCGCTGGCCGAGTTCGGGGAGCTGAGCTGGGCCGCGACCGAGGCGAGCCGGTTGGAGGAGTTGCGGCTGATCGCCGTCGAGCGGCGGGCGGGCGCCGGGCTCACGCTGGGGCGGGCGACGTCGCTGGTGGCGGACCTGGAGGCGCACGCGTCGGCGTACCCGCTGCGCGAGGAGGGCTGGCGGCTGCTGGCCGTGGCGCTCTACCGGACGGGCCGCCAGGGCGACGCGCTGGCGGCGCTGCGCAGGGCGCGCGCCGTGTGGCGGGACGAGCTGGGTCTCGACCTGTCGGCCGGGCTCAAGAGCCTGGAGGCCGACATGCTGGCACAGCGCCTGGACGAGCCCCAGGCGGCCCCTGCGGCCGTTCGCGAGCCCGGCGTGCTGCGCGTCCTCGTGGCCGATGACCAGGCGCTGGTGCGGGCCGGGCTGCGGGCCATGCTGGAGAGCGAGGCCGGGGTGGAGCCGGTCGGCGAGGCGTCCGACGGCGAGGAGGCGATCGCGGCCGCCCGCACGGAGCGGCCCGACGTGGCGCTGCTCGACATCCAGATGCCACGCCTCGACGGCCTGGCCGCGGCGCGCAGGATCCTGGCCGGCGAACGGCCGCCGAAGGTGGTGATGATGACCACGTTCGGCAGCGACGAGAACCTGTACGCGGCGCTGCGGGCCGGGGTGAGCGGGTTCGTGCTGAAGACGTCGGCGCCCGAGCAGTTCCTGGCCGCGATCAGGGCCGCGGCGGCGGGCGACTCGCTCATCGACCCCGCGGTCACCACGCGGCTGATCGCGGCGTTCGCCGGGCGCACCGACCCGGCCTCTCCCCCGGCGCTGGCCGGGCTCTCCGACGACCGGCTCGACGTGCTCAAACTCGTGGCCAGGGGGCTGACCGACCGGCAGATCGGGCAGACGCTCGCGCTGGCGGAGGAGGAGGTGGGCCTGGTGGTCAAGGGGCTGCTGGAGCATCTCGGGCTGTTCGACCGGGCGCAGCTGGTGATGGCGGCGTACGAGTCGGGGCTGGTCACACCGGGGGCGAAATGAGCGACTTTTCGTCGCTTTGACGATAAAAAAGTCGGCATACTAGGCTGTTCGCGTGGCACAACTGCGCATTGCCCTGGCACAGACGAACCCGACCGTAGGCGACCTGAGCGCCAACGCGGACCGGCTGGTCGCGTGGACCCGCGACGCCGCCGAACGCGGAGCTCACCTCGTCGTCTTCACCGAGATGTTCCTCACCGGCTATCCGGTCGAGGACCTCGTGCTGCGCACGTCCTTCGTGGACGCCAGTATCGACACGCTGGAGGAGGTGGCCCGCCGCCTGGAGCGGGAGGGCCTGGGCGAGCTGCCCGTGGTCGTCGGCTACGTCGACCGGGCCGGCCTGGCGCCCAGGGTCGGGCAGCCCAAGGGCGCCCCGCTCGACGCCGCCGCCCTCCTCCACCGAGGGGAGGTGGTGACCCGCACGGCCAAGCATCACCTGCCCAACTACGGGGTGTTCGACGAATACCGCTACTTCGTGCGCGGTGATCGGCTGCCGATCTTCCGGCTGCACGGGGTCGACGTCGCGATCGCGGTGTGCGAGGACCTCTGGCAGGAGGGAGGTCCCGTGTCCGTCGTCGGGCAGGCCGGGGCCGGGCTGCTGGTGGCGCCGAACGCCTCGCCGTACGAGAAGGAGAAGGACGACGTACGGCTGGAGTTGTGCGCGCGGCGGGCCCGCGAGGCGGGGTGCGCCCTCGCCTACGTCAACCAGATCGGCGGGCAGGACGAGCTCGTCTTCGACGGCGACTCGATCGTGGTCGACGCCGCCGGTGAGCCGGTGGCGCGGGCCGGCCAGTTCAAGGAGGAGCTGCTGGTCGTCGACCTCGACGGCCTGCCGGTGGCGGACGCCGGGCCCGGGTCCTACCCGTACGACGCGGGCGACGGCTCCACCATCACGGTCGAGCGGCTGATCCTCTCCTCCGAGCCCGTCGCGCCCTACGAGCCCGAGCCCGGCCGCGTCGCCGAACGGCTCGACCCGCACGCCGAGGTCTACTCCGCGCTCGTCCTCGCGGTACGCGACTACGTGGCCAAGAACGGCTTCGAGTCGGTCATCCTCGGCCTGTCGGGCGGCATCGACTCCGCCCTGACGGCCACCATCGCCGCCGACGCCATCGGCCCCTCGCGGGTCAACGTGGTGCTCATGCCCTCGCGCTACTCCTCCGACCACTCGCTGGCCGACGCCGAGGAGCTGGTGCGCAGGCAGGGCATCACGGCGCGGGTGGCGCCGATCGCCGACATCGTCAGCGCGTTCGAGAAGGAGATCGAGCTGTCGGGCCTGGCCGCCGAGAACCTCCAGGCCAGGGTACGCGGCATGATCCTCATGGGCCTGTCGAACGAGCACGGCCACCTGGTGCTCACGACCGGCAACAAGAGCGAGCTGGCCACCGGCTACTCCACCCTCTACGGCGACTCGGCCGGCGGCTTCGCCCCGATCAAGGACGTGCCGAAGACCATGGTGTGGGAGCTGTCGAGGTGGCGCAACGCCCACTCCGGCGAGGGCTTCCTGCTGCCGGCCGAGCAGCCGATCCCGGAGAACTCGATCACCAAGGAACCCAGCGCCGAGCTGCGACCTGACCAGCGCGACACCGACTCGCTGCCGCCGTACGAGGTGCTGGACCGGCTGCTTGACGACTACGTCGAGAAGGACATGGGCTCCCAGGAGCTCATCGCGGCCGGCCACGATCCCGACCTGGTCACGCGGGTGATCCGGCTGGTGGACGTGGCTGAATACAAGCGCCGGCAGTATCCGCCCGGCCCGAAGATCACCCCGAAGAACTTCGGCCGCGACCGTCGTCTGCCCATCACCAACCGCTGGCGGGAGACCACCGGCTGACGGCCTGTCCACCGCGCGGCGGCGAGGGCCGGCGCGGCGACCGGATCGGCAGACAACGACACGGGACCGGCGACGGTTGCCGAACCGTCGCCGGTGCGGCACACACGCGGGCGGGGACGCCTCCTCAGACGACCGCGCCCCCTCGCACTGGCTTCCGCCTCGTGTCCGCCGACGCCGCGACGGTGTCGGCGGGCGTGGCCGAGGGCGAGGCGGCTTGCCGCGCCGCACCCACGCTCGGGGCAGATCCGGCGGCCGGGCCTCACCCCGGCGAGCCGCGCCTCGATCCGTCCTCTCCGGCCCCGACTCTCCCCTGCCCCCGACACGCCCGCACCGACGTGAGGCGCCCTCTTTGGCGTGACCTGTCCGCGTACCTCGGCTGGATGCCCGACTTCCGCAGACCTCTGGCGGCCGGCGGCTGGCGAAACGCGTAACTAGTAGGTTACGCTTTCCGGGTGGACGAGGTGGCGGGAGCGATCGCGGATCCGGTGCGGCGGCGGATCCTCGTACTGCTCAGAGACGGACGACTGACAGCAGGCGAGCTCGCCGGGCAGTTCGCGATCAGCAGACCCGCTGTGAGCCGCCACCTGCGGGTGCTGCGGGAGAGCGGCCTGGTGCGCGACGAGCTCGTCGGCAGGCAGCGCTTCTACACGCTCGACCCGGAGCCGTTCACCGAGCTCATCGCCTGGCTGGCGGCGTTCGTGCGCCCGTCCGGCTGGGAGCATCGCTTCGACGCGCTGGAGACCGAGGTCTACAGGACGCGCCGCGAACGCCGCGACACCGCCCAAACCAGCAGTCCAAGCAGCAGAGAGGAACATTCGGCATGAGCCCGAGCCCCATCCCCACAGGCAGGCTGTTCCGCACGGAGGAAGGCAGCGACCTCGTCCTCACCCGGGCCTTCCGCGCGCCCGCCGAAGACGTGTGGGCCAGCATCACCGAGTCCGACCGCACGGCCCGCTGGTTCGGCCCCTGGGAGGGCGACGCGGCGCCCGGCAACACGATCAAGGTGCAGCTGCGTTTCGAGGAGCAGACGCCCTGGTACGACATGCGCATCGACGCGTGCGAGCCGCCGCGCCGGCTGGCGATCTCCTCGCTCGACGAGTCCGGCGCCTGGCACCTCGAACTGCTGCTGACCGAGACGGGCGGCGTGACCGAGCTGCGCTTCGTCCAGCACCTGGAGTCGGAGGACGGGATCGGCGACATCGGCCCCGGCTGGGAGTACTACCTGGACCTGCTCGTCGCCTCCCGCGACGGCTCACCGGCTCCCAGCTTCGACGCCTACTACCCGTCGATGCGGCACTACTTCACCCGCCTGCGCGACGGCGCGTGATCATCGCCCGGCGATCGACGCCCGGCGATCGACGGCGATGAAGCGATGCCGACGAAGCAGCACTCGACGATCACCGACGACAAGACGGCGGCAGTCTGCCGGTCACGGTGGGAGCCATGAACGACTTGGTGGCGCCATGAATTGTCGGTGGGGCCTGGCACAGTTGCCGCGTGGCTCAACCTCTCAAGGAAATGATCAACCTCCGGACCGTGTCGGTGCTGGCCGACGGGCTGGCCGCGGCCTGGGGCCGCTTCCCCCGTGACCGGTTCGTCGAGCAGTCCCTGGCCGGCCTCGGCGGGCTGGAGCTCAAGGCACGCGTCGCCCACGTCGCCGCCGCGCTCCACGACGCGCTGCCGCTCCCCTATCCGCAGGCCGCCGAGCTGATCCGCGAGTGCGTCCGGTCGGGGCTCACGCTGGACATGTGGAGCGGCTGGCCGGCCACCGAGCACACGGCGGGCAGAGGCCTCGACCACCTGCACGAGGCGATGGACACGCTGGCGGTGCTGACCCCTTACGCCACGGGCGAGTTCGCCGTACGCCCCTATCTGGAGCGCTATCGCGACGACGCGTTGAAGATCATGTATGACTGGGCGGAGTCGCCGGACGAGCACCTGAGACGCCTGGCCTCCGAAGGCTCACGTCCGAGGCTGCCCTGGGCCGGGCGGGTCGGCTGGCTGATGACGCCGGGCCCGACCCTGCCCCTGCTCGACCGGCTGCGCGACGACCCGAGCGAATACGTGCGCCGCTCGGTCGCCAACCACGTCAACGACCTGGCCAAAGACCATCCGGAGGCGGCGATCCGGCTGCTGGCGCGCTGGCGTTCCGACGGCGGCTCCCACGTGGAGAAGGTGCTCCGCCACGCCGTACGCGGGCTGCTGCGCTCCGGTCACCCCGAGGCACTGACCCTGGTGGGCGCCACACCGGGCAGCGGCGCTGTCGAAGGGCTGGCCCTGGAGGCCGACACCGTATCCGTGGGCGGCAAGCTGGCCTTCACCGTCACGGTCACAGCGGGCGCGGCCGGGCCGGTCCTGCTGAAATACGCCGTCAGACGGACGGGCTCCCGCCGTGTCTTCCACCTGGGCCAGCGAGAGGCGACCGGCCCCGGCGAGACGTTCACCGTACGCAAGAGCCACTCTTTCCGACCGGTCACCACCCGCGACGAGCCACCCGGCGCCAGGGAGCTCGACGTGATCGTCAACGGAAGGGTGGCCGCCACCGTCCCCTTCACCCTGATCGCCGCCCCAGGTTCCCTAAGCTGACCAGATGACCGGCGTGCCAACGACTTCGACAACCGGCGACCCGTCAGACGCCGACCTGCTCCAGATCGAACTGGGCGTCATCTGGCGACTCGACGAGCAGGGCCGTCTCCCCGGCCCGGAGTCCATGGTGATCGGCGTGGCAGCCGACGGCCTGATCGCCGCCGTCTCCCACACGCTCCCCACCCCTCTCGCCCAAACCCTCCTCACCCTCGCCACCACACCGACACCCCGGCCGCCCGGCAAGGCGGCGTCCGAAACAGCCTTGGTAACACCACCCGGGACAGCCCCTGGAGCCACACCCGGGGCGGCTTCCGAAACGGTGCCCGAGACAGCCTCGGGAGCTGCGTCGGGGACGGCCGTCGGATCGGCATCCACGACAGTCTCCGGAGCGGCGACCGACACCACCCACGGCATGACGACGTCCACGAGAGCCTCCACGAGAGCCTCCAGGACAGCGTCCGGGGCTGCCTCCGGGGCGATGCCTGGCGCGCTGGAGGCTTGCCGGGCCCTGCTGGGCGGCGACAGCGTGACCGTGTCCGGCGGGCCGAGCTACCTGGTGACGCCCCCCGTCCGCTACGACGCCCCCGTCGACATGCTCAGATCGGACGAGCCCGCGCACACCGCCCTCGTACACCCGCTACGGGCCGAGGGCTGGGACCCCGACGAGTGGGACGAACTCGTCGGCGGCGGCGAAGGCGCCCCCTGGGCGATGATCGTCGAGAACGGCGAGGTGGCGGCCCTCTGCCACACCGCCCGCCTGACCCCGGCCGGCGCCGAAGCCGGCACCTGGACCTCACCCGCCTGCAGAGGCCGAGGCTATGCCGCCGCCGCCACAGCCGTCTGGGCGGGGATGCTGCCCGGCATCCGGTTGTTCTACAGCACGAGCGCGGACAACCACTCCTCACAACGGGTGGCGCGGCGCCTGGGCCTACGTCCCCTCGGCTGGTTCTGGAAACTCACCGCCTGACCCCACCACCGGCCGCAGAAGCCGCTCGAACGATCCTCCGCACGACTCACAACGACTCACCCTGAACCCCTCGGACCGACTCACGACGGCTCACTCTGGGCCCTCAGACCGGGGCTGGCCGCGCGACGACACGATGGGCGCGCGCACCCTTCTGGACCGACCTGCGCCACACCGGCGAAGACGCCCCAGGAGCCCTCAACGAGGTCGAGGACGCCCTGACGAGCCCTCCGCCTCACCCCACCACGCTGCCGAACCAACTCCGAACCCCCTTGGAACCGATCGTTCAGCGGGTGAACCGGTGAATCGCCCGAACCCACCCCCACACGAGCCACCGAACGACCCCCGAGCCGGCTGTTCCGTTCCTATGCGGTGCCGGCGTGGAGGACCTCCCGTTCCCACCGTTCCCGTGGCTGGGTGTGCAGGCGCCAATAATGCTCGGCGATGTCGTCAGGGTCGAAGTCCGTGCCGGGGGCGACAGGGCCGGCGACGGTGACGCTGGCCGCGTGGACGCCGGCCGCCCCGTACTCCTCGTCCAGCAGCGCCACCAGCGTCCGCACGCCGGCCTTGCCGAGGGACAGGCTGACGTACCCCGCCTTGGGCTCGGGCATGCCGCCCGTCACGATGAACGTGCCCCCGCCCCGTGCGGCCATCGCGGGGGCCACGTGCGCGGCCGCGACGAGCGCGCCGACCACGTTGACCGCCCAGGCGTCGAGCTGCACGCGGGCGCTCGCCTCCCCCGGCGAGTCGCGGCGGATGATCGCGGCGTTGTAGACCACGACGTCCGGCGTCCCGAGCTCCTGCGCCGCCGCGTCGAGTGCGGCGCGCAGTTCGTCCTCGTTCGTGCTGTCGGCCCGGTACGCGAGCGCCCCCTCCAGGCCGAGGGCGCCGCCCGTACGCGAGACGAGGGCCACCCGCAGCCCTTCCTTCGCGAATCGGCGGGCGACCGACCGCCCGATTCCCGGGCCCGCCCCGATGATGACCGCTCCCGGCATCGATCTCCTCCTTGACGTTGTTGCGACTGACAGTCGGGACGGTAAGGCGTCACATCGATGTGAAGGTCAAGGCGAACGCATGAAGATCGGCGACCTGGCGCGCGAGACCGGGGTGAGCAGGCGGCTGCTGCGCTACTACGAGGAGCAGGGGCTGCTGCGGCCCCGGCGGCTGCCCAACGGCTACCGCGAGTACGCGGAGGCGGACGTGGCCGGCGTGCGCCACATCCGCGCGATGCTCGCCGCCGGCCTGCCGACCGCCGTCATCGCCCGCCTGCTCGACTGCGTGCACGACGACGACAGCGAACGGATGGTCCCGACCGGCTGCCCAGGGATGGTCACCGACCTGCGGCATGAGCAGCAGCGCATCGCCGACGAGATCGACCGGCTGCGGACGTCCCAGGAGGCGCTCGACAGCCTGCTCACCTCCGCCTTGGGCGGCAACGCCGATCCCCGCTCCGAGCCGGCGCCGAACCGGTCCCGCGGCCAGATCGGCCTGCGGTCGTGATCGTCCGGCCGGTAACCTGGCAGTCATGTGCACCTACGCGGAGGTCCACTACAAGGTCCACTATGTGTGCGTCCCCTGCCGCCGCAGCTGCAAGCAGCCGTGGCGTGCGGAGGCGAGCCGCTGTGTCCGGTGCCGCAAGCCGATGCTGTTCGCCGGTCATGACTTCGCCGCGCCGCGCCGGGGCGACGAGCGTGGGTGGCGGGCCGTGGCCGCCGTGCTGGGGGCCGGGCTGCGGTACGAGGGGTTCGAGCCGTGCGGGTGCGGGCAGCAGCCGAAGTTCCGTCCTCGTACGAGTGCGCAGGTACGGGCGCGCCGGCGGGTGGCCGCCCGCAAGGGGCTGACCGACGCCGAGGCCCTCGCCCTGCGCGACCCGTCCGACGCCTGACCCCCGCCCTCGCGGCAAAGGCAGCCGGCCCCGAGCTGCTCCCCCTTGCCGGGGGTCTTCGGGACGAAGGTCACAACAGTCGCGTCTCAGGCCCGGGGCCCTCAGGGGCCGGCGTCTCAGGTCGTAGCCGGGCGGCGATGCCGTCGAGGACGATGTCGAGGCCGAGCGCGAACTGCCGGTCGAAGTCCGCGTTCTCCGCCTCGTCCACCCGCGTCTGCCCGGCGTACTCGGACATCCGCCCCCGAAGGTGCCCGGCCACCCTGGCCCGCAGTTCCGCGTCGGCCGCAGGCGTCCGGACCGTGGCCCACCAGGTGTTCTCCGCGGCGACGAACCCGTTCACGTACGACGTCAGCGTCCCCACGGCGGCGGTGAGCTCGGGCCCGGCCACCCCGGCGCCGGCCAGCGCCCCGTAGAACAGGCGGGAGCGGGCCAGCGCGTTCGGGCCCAGCAGCGGGCGGGTGGCGGTGAGCGCGGGCACCCAGGGATGGCGGCGCATGACGGCGCGGCTCTGGGTGAGCTGCCGGGTCAGCAGGTCCCGCCACGGGAGCGGCCCGCCCGGTTCGGCGATCTCGCCGATCACCTCGTCGAGGGCCAGGTCCAGCACGTCCTCCTTGCTCTGGACGTACTCGTACAGCGACATCGTCCCCGCTTTGAGGCGCGCCGCGAGGCCGCGCATCGAGAATCCGCCGACGCCCTCGGCGTCGAGGTGCGCGACGGCGGCCGCGGCGATGCGCTCGCGCGACAACCGGGGCCGGCGCGGCGGCCCGTCGTCGCGGAACCAGATGGTCTCCGGCACCGATCCCTCCAAAAACCAGAGCCGTGCACTGTACGGAAAACCGTACGGCTAGCTTGCCCCATCAAGGCGGAAGGAGAACTCATGAACTGGGACCACGACCACGCGCTGCTGGCCTTGCGCGTCGATCGCCTGATGAGCGGCGGCGCCGGCGGCACGATGCTCATCTACCGCGGCCCCGCCGAGTGGAGCGAGCAGGTGGCTGCCGAGCCGCCCGCCGTCCCCGGCGCGCTGGCGGAGGAGGCGGAACGGCTGCTGGAGAGTGCCCCCACGCCCTTTCTGGCCGCCCAGGTACGTGCCCTGCGTGCCGTGGCCCGTCACCTGGACGGCGACCGGCCGCCACTCGCCGAGTACGGGCGGGAGTGCCTGGGCCTGACGCCCCGGTGGGTGCCGGAGGAGCTGTTCGAGCAGGCGCACGCCGAGCTGGACCGGGCCCTGCCGAAGGGCCCCGGCTCGCTGGCCGGGCGGCTGCGGGCCTGGCGGCAGGCCCACACGCTGGAGCCGATCGAACGGCTGCCCGAGCTGGTGGCCCTGGCCGTGGACGAGACCCGGACCAGGACGAACGCGATCATCCCCCTGCCACCGGGCGAGGTGGTGGCGTGCCGGCTGGTGGAGGGCGTGAACTTCCACGGGGCGGGCGACTACGAGGGAGACTTGAGGTCCACGATCTACGTCAACAGGGCGATCCCCTTCAATCTGGCCGACCTGCTCTATCTCGTGGCCCATGAGGGCCATCCCGGGCACATCGCCGAGTCGATGCTCAAGGCGCGGCACACGCCGGTGCGGTTCATGCTCTCGCCGGCGTTCGTGCTCAGCGAGGGGCTCGGGCTGCTCGCCGAGGAGCTGCTGTTCCCCGGGGACGAGGCCCAGGAGTGGTTGAACGCGAACATCCTGCCCAGGGCCGGGATCCGGCCGGACGGAAGCGACTTCGCCGCCGTCCACCACGCCAGGAACGTGCTGTGGGGCGTCTGGGGCAACGCCGCGTTCCTGGCGGCCGAGGGGCGAGGCATGCCGGAGTTGTCCTCATACCTGAAGAGATGGGCGCTCTACGACGACCACGAGGTGGCGCTGGCGGCCGGACTGCTGACGCCGTCCCCGGCGAGTCCGTATATTTTCGGATATTTCCATGGATGGGAGTTGCTGCGGCCCTGGACGACCGGCCCCGAGCGGGTCCGCCGCCTGCTCACCGAGCAGTTGCTCCCCTCCGACCTCGCTCTGTCCGGTTGATCCAGCCCGCAGGAAGATACTTGACCATGCTGCTCACCCACCTGACCGTCCCTCAGCTTCCGGAGGGCTGGCCCGCCGCGCTGCCTCCTGTTCGCCGGCTGGCGGAGCGAGGTCTTGAGCTGACCGCCCGGGTCACCTTCTTCGTCGGAGAGAACGGCTCGGGCAAGTCCACCATCATGGAAGCGATCGCCGACGTGGCCGGCATCAATTCCGCCGGCGGCAAGGCCGGTACCAAGTACGCCAGCACCGGGCCGATGACCCCGCTGGGCGAGGTTCTCGACGCCGATCTCACCGCTTCGGGAACGTGGCTGCTGCATGGTCCCCGGCTCAAGCGGCGCGCGTTCTTCTTCCGCGCCGAAACGCTGTTCAACCTCGGGCAGAACGTCTCCGGCCGGCCGGGCTTCTGGGACGAAGATCTGACGGAGCAGTCCCACGGCGAAGGGTTCTTCACCGTTCTCGAACGCATGGTGTCGGGGCCGGGGCTCTATCTGATGGACGAGCCGGAAGCCGCACTGTCATTTCTGTCCTGCGTACGCCTGGCCGGCCTGATGCAGCGTGTCGCGGACGAGGGCGGGCAGATCATCTGTGCCACCCATTCACCGAT
The DNA here is from genome assembly GCF_039529435.1 of Nonomuraea maheshkhaliensis. Classification (NCBI taxonomy): domain Bacteria; kingdom Bacillati; phylum Actinomycetota; class Actinomycetes; order Streptosporangiales; family Streptosporangiaceae; genus Nonomuraea; species Nonomuraea maheshkhaliensis. The sequence continues at coordinate 26,164 of NZ_BAAAMU010000049.1, read as the reverse complement.
CCTGACCGGTCTGCCGGGCGCGCAGATCATCGAGCTCGGTGAGCACGGCATGCGTACGACCGCCTGGGAGGACCTCCAGCTGGTCGATCACTGGCGGCGCTTCCTCGCCAAGCCGGACTTCTACCTGCGACGGGAGGAGTGACGCCTCAGGGCGCCATTCCGGCCAGGGCCGCGTCCACGACGCGCTGGGGCAGGTCGGACGGGAGGTCGCCGGCCGGGCCCCACTTGGTGTGCCACAGCATGGCGCCGGAGATGAGCGCCATGCCCATGTCGACGTCGAGCTCCGGCTTGAGCTCGCCGGTGGTGACGCCGCGCTCGATCACGGCGCGCATCGCCTGCCGGCGCGGCTCGACGGCACGCTTGAGGAAGCGTTCCATCAGCCGGGGATAGCGGTCGGCCTCGCTCATCGCGATGTTCATCACGCACCGGCCGCGCGTGTCGCCCGACTCCCTGCGCATCGCCTCGAGCAGGCTGATCAGGTCGTCGCGTACGGATGTGCCGGGCAGTTTCGGCATCGGCGCCCTGAGTGTGGCCAGGGCGTCCACGATCAGGTCTTCCTTGTTGGACCAGCGCCGGTAGATCGTGGTCTTGCCGACGCCCGCCTTCGACGCGATCGCCTCGATGGTCAGCTCGGACACGCCCATGCCCTCGGCGATCAGGTCGAGGGTCGCCTCGATGATCGCCTTCTCGGCCTTCTCGCTGCGCGGACGGCCCGCCGGGCGGGCACTCGCGGATTCCTGGATCGACATCGCGGCCTCACCATACATCTACAGCGCGCGAGCGCTGTGGTCCGACATGGGGAGGCGGCGCGCCTCCCGCGCGTCCGCCTCCCTCGTGAGCGACTGATCGCCGCATCGGCCGGTGTCTCCCGTCACCCGGAGGAGGACGACAGCACCGGTTCCCGCCGCTCGGCGTGCTTGGCGGCGCGTGGCTTGCCGGGCATCCACCGCACCACCACGGCGAGGCCGATCAGCGCGATCACCGCCGAGACCGCCGCCGTGATGTGCATGCCTTCGATGAAGGCGTGGAACGCGGGCTGGACCAGCGCCTGGCCCCGCTCGCCGAGCTGCTGCACGACGCCCATCGTCGCCATGATCGACTCACCGGCCGCGTGCTGGACGCCCGCGGGCAGCCCGTCCAGCGCGGGCGCGATGCCGCCCCGGTAGCTGGACGACAGCACCGAGCCGAGCACGGCCACGCCGAGCGCCCCGGACACCTGGCGGACGGTGTTGCTCATGGCCGAGCCGACGCCGGCCTTCTCCCTGGGCAGCGACTCCATGATGGCGGTGGTGGCGGGCGGCATGATGTTGGCCATCGCGGCGCCCTGGACGAAGAAGATGACCTCGATCAGCGGGATGGGCGTGTTCTGGTCCAGGAACGCGTAGCTGGCCAGCACCAGTGTCACCACGCCCATGCTGACGCCGGCCGACAGCTTGGCGCCGAAGCGCTCGTTCACCCGCTGGCTGAGCGGCGCGAAGATCAGCTGAGCCGCGGCGAACGGGATCATCAGCGCGCCCGCCTGGATCGGCGTGAACCCCAGCACGATCTGCAGGTAGAACGTGAGGAAGAACATCCCGCCCATCATCGCGAAGAACATGATGCCCATGAGGCCGATGGCCGTGCTGAACCGGGCGTCGACGAAGCTGCGCACGTCGAAGACCGGGTGGTCGATGCGCCGCTCCCACCAGACGAACACGCCCAGCACCGCCAGCCCGAACAGCGTGGGCACCAGCACCTCGGCGCTGGCCACGGTGGCCAGCTCGCCGCCGCGGATGATGCCGTACACGACGGCCACCAGACCGATGATCGACAGCACCACGCCGACCGGGTCGAGCCTGGACGGCTTCGGGTCGCGGGACTCGGGCACGATGGTCGCGATGAGGATCATGCTGATCACCACGATCGGCACGTTCACCAGGAAGACCGAGCCCCACCAGAAGTGCTCGATCAGCAGCCCGCCGGTGATCGGCCCGATGGCCACCGCGATCCCGACGCCACCGGCCCACACCCCGATCGCCTTGCCCCGCTCGGCGGGCGGGAAGACGTTCGAGATGATCGCCAGCGTGGCCGGCATGATCGCCGCGCCGCCGATGCCCATCGCCGCCCTGGCCAGGATCAGCTGCATCGGATCCTGGGAGTAGGCACTGGCGAGTGAGGCCAGCCCGAACAGCGCCATGCCGATGAACAACATGCGCTTGCGTCCGGTCCTGTCACCGATCACCCCGAACGTGAACAACAATCCGGCGAACACCAGTGTGTAGGAGTTGATCGCCCATTCCAGCTCGCTCTGCGTGGCGCCCAGACCGACCGTCTTGTCGGCGATGGTCTTCATCGCGACGTTGAGGATCGTGTTGTCCAGGACGACCGCCAGCAGGCTGAACACCAGCACGCCGAGGATCCCCCATCGGCGTGGATGCCCCGTGGTCACTTCCATGGAGAGTCCTTAATTTCGATACGTCTAAGTTTCGCAACGTCACCGTATCGCAAGCCATTCCGATACGCAACGGTCCCGTTTCGTAAACCCTGGGTAAACTCTCGCCGTCCAGGGCCCGACGCCTGAGGTGAGCCTGCATCCGCCCAGGTCAGGCGCATTTCCCCGAACCTGCGGGCCGGCGTACGGCCAGGTCCCGCGAGGGATGGGACGCCCCGCGGAACGGCGTCCGTCGCGCTGGCGGCCCACCCGCCGGTCTTCAGCGCGACCGGCCTCGGCGCAGCTCAGAGAGGGTCACGCCGGGCCACACCGTGCTGCAACGCCGACGGCCCAGAAAACCGTCTCAACTCTCGGGTGACGTTGACCACATCTTCATCACTCGACGCACGAGCACCCCGGGACCAGGCCCGCCGACGGTCAGTCGCGCGGCGACGGCACCGGCGCACTCGCCGGGACCGCCGACGCCGGCTCGGCCGTCTCCGCCACCTCGACCGCTTCGACAACCGCGGCCGCGGCCGGTGACGCCACAACGGTGGCCGGCGCCGGGCGGCGGCGCCAGAACGGGAGCGCGGCCAGCACCATGGCCACGCCCGCCAGCCCGGCCACCACGAACGCCCACTGCGGCCCCATCCCGTCGATGACGACGCCCGCGATGGGCGCCGAGGCCGCGCCGCCGATCAGCAGGGCGGTGCCGTGGAAGCCCATCGCCTCGCCCCTCGCCTCGCTGGGCACCCATCGGGTGAGCACGTCGACCGTGGCGGACAGGGACGGCGCGCAGAGCAGCCCGGCGGGCAGCAGCGCCAGGATCAGCCAGTGCCATCCGCCCCCGACCAGCGCCACGGGAACGGTCGCCAGGCCCATCGCGGCGATCAGGGTCAGGGGTGACAGCCCTCTGGACAGGCCGCCGTACACGAAGCCGCCGATGAGCGAGAAGACGCACCAGATGGCCACGGCCAGCCCCACCCACGCGGTCTGACCCGCCTGGTTCATGGTGGCGACCAGGGACAGCTCGGTCGCGGTGAGCACGAACGTGGCCGCGGCCGCCGTGCCGAGCAGCGCCACGAAGGCCGGGGTGAGCCACTGACGGCGCGACACCCGCGTCTTGCCGCCCTCGGCCTCCGCCACCAGCTCCTCGGCCGAGCGGATGGGCGGGTTGAGCACGATCAGCCCCAGGCCGGCCACGGACATGCCGGCGCCGATGACCGTCATCGTCACGCCGCTGCCGAGCGTCGTGATGCCCGCGACGGCGAGCGCGGGCCCGGCCATGTAGGACAGCTCGACCATGATCGAGTCGAGCGCGAACCCGGTGCGCCGCTGCTCGACCGGCACGATGGCGGCCAGGCACTGCCTGGTCACGCTGAACACCGGCAGCCCCAGCAGCCCGGCCAGCGCCGCCGCCACCACCAGGGCGGGGAACGGCAGCGCCCACGCGCACGACCAGAAGGCCGCCTGCGCCACCGTGGTGACCGCCAGGACGGGACGAAGACCGTGTCTGTCGACGAATCTGCCCGCCAGCGGCGAGCCGATGGCCATGCCGATCGTGCTGGCCATGGCGACCACCCCCGCCGGGCCGTAGCGAAGGCCCATCACCTCGGCCACGTGCAGGGTCAGCGCCATGCCCGTGGCCGTGGCCGGCACGCGAGCGAGCAGCCCCACCAGGAGCAACGTGGGGACGCCGGGGATCTTGAACAGGCGCCGGTAAGGGGCGAGAGCCATGGTGTTTGTTACCTCCGCATTGATTCTGGCAAGAGGCACCGACAGTTTCGCCACCGGTTTTCGGCCGGGAGGCCGCGTGACATCATCGGAATGAGTCCGGGGACGCCGCTGGGGCGCCTCGAGACGGTTCTGGAGGGTTACTCATGTCCTCTTCAACTTCAACGACTTCTTCGACGACGACGCTGTACGGCGGCGCGGCCGGACGCCGCGTCACCGTCCGCGACCTCGCCGCCGCCAAGGAGCGCGGAGAGCGGTGGCCGATGCTCACCGCCTACGACGCGATGACGGCGGGGGTGTTCGACGCGGCCGGCATCCCGGTGCTGCTGGTGGGCGACTCCGCGGCGATGGTCGTCTACGGCTACGACTCCACGCTGCCGGTCACGGTCGACGACCTGCTGCCCCTGACGGCGGCGGTCGTACGCGGCTCGTCGCGTGCCCTCGTGGTGGCCGACCTGCCGTTCGGCTCCTACCAGGCCTCGCCGGCGCAGGCGCTGGAGTCGGCGGCCCGCTTCATGAAGGAGGCGGGCGCCCACGCGGTCAAGCTGGAGGGCGGCCGCCGGGTCCTGCCGCAGGTGGAGGCGCTGGTGTCGGCCGGCGTGCCGGTGATGGCGCACCTCGGGCTGACCCCGCAGTCGGTCAACGTCATGGGCGGCTATCGCGTGCAGGGGCGCGGGCAGTCCGGCGACGAGCTCATGTCGGACGCCAAGGACCTGGAGCGGGCCGGGGCGTTCAGCGTGGTGCTGGAGTGCGTGCCGGCCGACCTGGCGCAGCGGGTGACGACGTCGCTGGCGATCCCGACGATCGGCATCGGGGCAGGTGCCGCCACGGACGCGCAGGTGCTGGTGTGGCAGGACCTGATGGGGCTCACGCCGCGGCCGGCCAGGTTCGTCAAGCGGTACTCGGGGCTGGCGGAGGAGATGGACCGCGCGGTACGCGCCTTCGCCGACGAGGTGAGGTCCGGGGCGTTCCCCACGCCCGAACACACCTACAGCTGACCCCACGGGGTGGCCGGCCTTCCATCGGCCACCCCGCACCGGCGTGCGGACGGGGTCGGCGGGCGGGTGGCGGTCAGTCCGTGGTCAGGGTGGCGGGATCGGTGTTGGAGCCGCACACCACCACGGCCACCCGTTCCCCTGGCGCCGGGGTGTAGACGCCCGACAGCAGGGCCGCGTAGGCGGCGGCGCCGGAGTGCTCGGCCACCACCCGGTGCCGCTCCCAGAGGGTGCGCCGGGCCGCCACGATCGCCTCGTCCGTCACGAGGACGCTCTCCACCCGGTCGCCGGACAGGATCTCGAACGCCAGCCCGCCGACCCTGGAGGCGCCCAGCGCGTCGGCCGCCACGCCGCTGACCTCCACCGGCACCGGCTCGCCCGCCCGGCGCGCCGCGTGCAGGGTCGGGATCCGCTCGGGCTCGACCGCGACGATCCGCGGCCCGCCACCTTCCCCGGCCGACGTGCCGACCGTGATGCCGGCCGCGAAGCCGCCGCCTCCGACCGCCGCCAGGACCGTGTCCACGCCGCCGGTCTGCTCCATGAGCTCCAGCCCGGTGGTGCCCTGCCCGGCCACCACCTCGGGCTGGTCGTACGCGTGCACCATGAGGGCGCCGCTCTCGGCGGCCCGCTTGGCGGCGGCCTCGGCGGCCTCCGCGTAGATGGCGCCGGTCTGGGTGATGTGCGCCCCCAGCACCGCCAGGCCCGCCACCTTCACCGGGCTGGTCACCTCGGGGACGAAGATCTCGGCCCGCGCCCCGAGCGCCCGCGCCGCGAAGGCCACCGCCAACCCGTGGTTGCCGCCGCTGGCGGCGATCACCCCGCTCTCCGGCAGCTCGCCGGCCGACAACATGCGGTTGAACGCCCCGCGCACCTTGAACGAGCCCGAGTGCTGGAGCAGCTCCAGCTTCAGCCACAACCCGTCGGCGATCTCGATGACCGGCGTGCGGAGCACGTGACCGCCGATCCTGGCGGCCGCCGCCAGAACGTCCTCATGAGTAACAGCGCACATGATGCGAGGCTATGCCAGGGCCTGGGCCACGTCGGCCCACAGGTCCTCGGGATGCTCGATGCCGGCGGAGACGCGTACCGTGCCCTCCCCGATGCCGCTGCGCCGCAGCTCGTCGGGGCTCAGCGAGCGGTGCGAGGTGGTCGCGGGGTGCAGGATGAGCGTCTCGACGCCGCCGAGCGAGGGCGCGAGCAGCGCCAGTCGTACGGAGCTCATGAACTTCTCCCCCGCCGCCCGCCCGCCGGCCAGGTCGAACGAGAACACCCCGCCGAACCCGGGCAGCAGCTTGCCCGCCAGCTCGTACGACGGATGCGAGGCCAGCCCCGGCCAGTGGACGGCGGTCACGGCGGGGTGCTCGGCCAGGCGGGTGGCCAGGAGTTCGGCGTTGGAGCAGTGGCGGTCCATGCGCAGCGCGAGCGTCTGCAGCCCGCGCAGTGTCAGCCAGGCCGCGAACGGGTCGGCCGAAGCGCCGAGCTCGATCGCGAAGCGCCACGACTGCTCGTAGAGCTCCTGGTCGGCGAAGACCGCGATGCCGCCCACCACGTCGGTGTGGCCGGACAGGTATTTGGTGGTGGAGTGCACGACGATGTCCGCGCCGTGCTCGAACGGCCGGCACAGCAGCGGCGTGGCGAACGTGTTGTCCACCACGGACAGGATGCCGAGCTCGCGGGCGGCCCCGCACATCGCGGGCAGGTCGGCGACCAGCGTCATCGGGTTGCTGATCGTCTCCAGGTAGACGAGCTTCGTCTCCGGGCGGACGGCGGCGCGCAGGGCGGCAGGGTCGTTCTCCGGCACGTAGGAGACGGTGATCCCGAACCGCTCGGCCAGCTCGTTGATCATCGCGGCCGTGCCGCCGTACAGGGAGCGCTGGGCCACCAGGTGGTCGCCCGGCCGCAGCAGCCCGAGCAGGACGACGTTGATCGCCCCCATGCCCGATCCGGTGGCGATGGCGCTGGTCCCGCCCTCCAGCCCGGCCACGGCCAGCTCCAGCGAGCGAACGGTCGGGTTGCTGTAGCGCCCGTACACGTACGATCCGTCGGGGCGTCCCATCGACGCGGCCATCACGGCGGGGTCGTCGAAGACGAAGCCCGAGGTCTGGTAGATGGGCATGGTGATCGGGCGGCTGCCGTCGATGGGCGGCGTCGGGACGTGCACGGCCTTCGTGTCGGGGCGGAGTTCGCTCATGTCACCAGGATTCCTTGCCGGAGTATGCAGCGTCAGAGCCAATGCGACAGAATTGGTCCATGAATGGGGCCAATCTCGATGATCTGGTCGATGCGCTGGGCCGATGGGCGTCGGGGCGCGGCCCACTGTACCTGCTGCTCGCGGCCGGTCTGCGGGCGCTGATCGACGACGGCGTGCTGCATCCGGGCCAGCCGCTGCCGCCGGACCGGGTGCTGGCCAGGCGGCTGGCGGTGGGCCGGGGGACGGTGGTGGCCGCGTACGACCTGCTGCAGCAGGAGAGCCGGGTGGTGCGCCGCCAGGGCAGCGGCACCAGGGTGGCCGCGCTCGACCTGCCCGCCACCAGGACGGCCGACGGAGTGGCGGCCAACCCCCTGTTGCAGCACATCCTGCACCCGCCTGACGGCGTGCAGCTGCTGACCTGCGCCGCACCGCAGGATCCGCCACCGGCGCTGTCCGAGGCGTACGCCGAGGCCGCGGAGCGCCTGGCCGGGCTGCGCGACATGGGCTACCAGCCGGCCGGCGACCCCGCGCTGCGCGCGGCGCTGGCCGCTTACTACACCGGCAGGGGCGTGCCGACCTCGCCCGAGGAGATCATCGTGACGACGGGGGCGCAGCAGGCGCTCACGCTGCTCGCCTCGCTGCTGCTGGCGCCGGGTGACACGGTGCTGGCCGAGACGCCGACGTACCCGGGGGCGCTGGAGGTGTTCCGGCACGCGGCGGCGGCCGTCCGTCCCGCGGCGGGCATCGAGGACGTACGCGAACGTCCTGCTCTGGCCTACTTCGTCCCCACAGCCCGCAATCCGGACGGCGCCGTCATGGACACCCCGTCGCGCAGGCGGCTGGCCGACCTGGCCGCCGCGCACGACGTTCCGCTGATCGAGGACGAGGTCTGCGCCGAGCTGTGCTTCGCCGAGGAGACGCCCGCGCCGGTGGCGTCGTTCGGGCGGGGCGAGCAGGTGATCACGGTCGGCTCGCTGAGCAAGCTGGTGTGGGGCGGGCTTCGGGTCGGCTGGATCCGCGCGGCGGCGCCCCTGGTCTCGCGGCTGGCCAGGCTGCGCGCGGTGCACGACCTCGGCGGCGAGGTCGTCAGCCAGTTCGCCGCCGCCGTGCTGCTGCGCCGGCTGGACGAGGTGCGCTCCGCGCGGATCCGCACGCTGCGCGCGCGGCACGAGCACCTGTGCGCCGAGCTGCGGACTCGCCTGCCGTCCTGGACGTTCGAGCCCGCGCTCGGCGGCCAGACCCTCTGGGTACGCCTCCCGCGCGGCGACGCCGACTCCTTCGCCCAGGTCGCGCTGCGGCACGGGGTCGCCGTCGCGGCCGGCCGGTCGTTCGACCCGCTGGGCGGGCACACCGACCGCCTCCGGCTGCACTACCTGTTCCCCGAGGAGGAGCTTTCGCGAGCGGTGAACAACCTGGCCCTGGCCTGGGCCTCGTACGACGGAGCGGGACGCACCCCATCCCGGTGCGCCCTCATCGTCTGACAGGGTGGGGTGATGCAGACGACGTTCGTACTCGTGCACAGCCCCTCCGTCGGGCCCGCGACGTGGGCTCCCGTGGCCGAGTCGCTGGAGCGCCGCGGGCACGCGGCCGTGGTGCCCGACCTGACCGGAGTCTCGGCGGCAGGCGCGCCCTACTGGCCCAGCGTGGTGGAGACCGTGCGTGCCGCCACCCCGGACACCCCCGTGGTGCTGGCCGTGCACAGCAACGCCGGGTTCTTCCTGCCCGCGATCAAGGAGGGGCTGGGCGATCGGGTGGTGGCCTGCGTGTTCGCCGACGCGCACGTCCCGCCCAGGGAGGGGCTGGTCAGGACGGCCGAGGAGGAGTTCCTGCCGTTCCTGCGCGACCTGGCCGGTCCCGACGGCGTGCTGCCGCGCTGGACCGACTGGTGGGACGAGGAGGACGTGGTGGCCATGCTGCCCGACCCCGCCGTCCGCATCCGGGTCGCCGCCGAGCAGCCCAGGCTGCCGCTCGACTATTACACGCAGGCGATCCCGGTGCCGGCCGGCTGGGACGAGGTCAGGTGCTCGTTCCTGTGGTTCGGGCCCCCTTACGACGCGGCGGCGGAGGAGGCGGCCCGGCGGGGCTGGTCGGTGACCCGCCTGCCCGGTCTGCACCTGCACCAGATCGTCGATCCCGAGGGCGTGACGGACGCGCTGCTCAAGCTGTCCAGGAAGTCGTGAATTCTTCACTGTCGCGGGCGGCGGGGCCCGGCGACAGTGGTGCGCATGACAGCCATCGAAGTGAACGGGCTCCGTAAGAGCCATCAGGGATTCGAGGCGGTGCGAGGCGTCTCGTTCGAGGTGGCCGAGGGCGAGGTCTTCGCCCTGCTCGGGCGGAACGGCGCGGGCAAGACCACCACGATCGAGGTGCTGGCGGGCTTCCAGCGGGCTGGGGGCGGGAGCGTGCGGGTGCTGGGTCACGACCCGTACGCCGAGCGGGCCGCCGTACGCCCGCGTACCGGCATCATGCTGCAGGAGGCCGGCTTCTTCCCCGAGCTGACCGTCGCGCAGACCGTCGACGCCTGGCGCGGCTTCACCGACGCGCCCCGCCCCCGGGACGAGGCGCTGGAGCTGGCGGGCCTGACGGCGCGGGCGCGCACCCGGGTGCGGCAGCTGTCCGGCGGTGAGAAGCGCCGGCTCGACCTGGCGCTGGCCCTGCTGGGCCGCCCCGACGTGCTGTTCCTGGACGAGCCGACCACCGGCATGGACCCGCGGGCCCGCGCCGCCACCTGGACCGTCATCCGCGACCTGGCCGCGAACGGCACCACCATCCTGCTCACCACGCACTACCTGGAGGAGGCGCAGCGCCTCGCGTCCGCCATGGCGATCATGGACGAGGGCCGGATCGTGGCCTCCGGCGGCATGGCCGAGACGCTCGCGGCCAGGGGCGGGCGGGTGGCCTTCCGGCTGCCCGCGCACGTCGGGACGGGCGAGTTGCCGCTGCCGGCCACCGTGACGGACGGGCTGGCCGTGTGCCGGGCCGCCGACCCCGACCTGGCCGCGCAGACGCTGCTCACCTGGGCGGCCGAGCGCGGGCTGCGACTGGAGGGCCTGGAGGTCCGCGCCGCCACCCTGGAGGACCTCTTCCTGGAGCACGCGCCGGCCGCGCCTGGCCGCTTCGCGGAGGACGCACGAGGCGCGGAGGACGCACGAACCGGTGAGAGCTCACGATTCGCGGAGGACGCACGATGAGCCTGGCCGCCACCTACCGTCTCGGCACGCGCCTGTTCTGGCGGGACAAGTCCATGCTGTTCGGCTCGGTCATCACGCCGGTCGGCCTGGCCGTGGGCATGCCCGTGCTCATGCGCCACGTCACCCGTGACGGCGCCGCCAACGCCACGGCGATCTTCCAGAGCACGATCGCGATCCTGCTGGCGATCACCGCGTTCATGAACATCGTGGTGGCCCTGACCAGCCGCCGCGACCAGCTCGTGCTCAAGCGGCTGCGCTCGACCCGGCTGACGGACGGCCAGATCCTGGCGGGCCAGATCGCCGGCACCGCCACCCAGACGGTGGCGCTGATCCTGCTGTGCGCGATCACGGTGCGGTTCGCGGCCGACGTGCCGTTCCCGCCGGACCCGCTCGCCTTCGCCGCCGTCGTGGTCGCGGGCTCGGCGGTGCTGTCGCTGCTCGGCGCCGCGTACACGGCCGTGGTCCCGCGCGCTGAGCTGGCCGCCGCCGTCACCATGCCCGTCTTCCTGGTGGCCGGGGTGTCGGCGGGCGCGATGGGCCCCATCCCGCTGCCCTCCTGGCTACGGCCGGTGCTGGACCTGCTGCCCACCACCGCCGTGGTGGACGCCGTCAGGACCGGCGACCTGCTCGTGCCGCTCCTCGTCCTGGCCGGGTGGGCGCTCGCCGGCCTGGCCGCCGTCCGGCTGTGGTTCCGCTGGGAACCCCGCAGATCGTAGGGGGCCGATCGTTGGGGGTCATAATCGACGTCGTGGTCTCCTCATCCGCCCGGCGGCTATCGAGCGCGCTCATCACGGCCGTCTCGTGCGCGTACACGATCATCGCCCTGGTCTACTTCTTCCAGGGCGCGCTGTACGGCGTGCTGGCCGTCGTGGTCTTCCTCGTCGTGGTGGCCACCCACTACGTCAACATGCGGGCGGGCCTGCGCGGCGAGCGCCCGCCAGGCTTCCCCTTGACGGTGGTGCTGCAGGCGGTGGCCACCTACCTGCCCGACTTCCTGCTGCCGGGCGGCATGTCGGCGCTGACCACGCCGCTGCTGGCCGGCACGCTGCTGGTCTACCTGCCGCTGCGCTGGGCCGGCGCGGCGGTCGGGCTGATCATGCTGTACGAGGGCACGCTGCTCTGGTGGGGCCCGCAGGTCGCCCACGTGACCCTGTTCTACGTGGTCACCGTGCCCACGACCGGCGCCATGATCTACGCGCTGGTCCGGTTCACCCGGGTGACCGCCGAGCTCGAACAGGCCAGGGCCGAGCTGGCGGACGCCGCCGTACTGAAGGAACGGCTGCGCATCTCCCGGGACCTGCACGACGGCCTGGGCCGCAGCCTCACCGCGATCGCGCTCAAGGGAGACCTGGCCGGCCGCCTCATCGACCGCGACCCCGGCACCGCCCGCGCCGAGGTGGGCGAGCTGGTGCGGGTCGCCAGGGAGGCGGCCCAGGATGTGCGGCAGGTGGCCAGGGGCTATCGGGCCATGTCGCTGACGGGCGAGGTCGACCGGGCGGTGGCGCTGATGGAGTCGTCCGGGGTGAGCGTCCAGGCCCACCTGGCCGACGTGACGCTGCCGAGGCGGTCGGAGGAGGCGCTGGCGTGGGCCGTACGCGAGGGCGTGACCAACGTCCTGCGCCACAGCCGGGCCACGACCTGCACGATCACGACGTCGCTGCAGGAGGGCACGCTACGCCTCGAACTCGCCAACGACGGCGCCCCCGACCCCGCATCCAGCGTCGAACCCGGCTCCGGATACGACGTGGGGCCGCCGGGCTCGGGGCTCACCGGCCTGGTCGAGCGTGCTGCCCAGGCGGGTGGTACGGCCGGCGCCGCGCGGACCGGCCAGGGCGGGTTCGTGCTGGCCATGGAGGTGGCCGTCGGGGCGGAGGCCGCGACATGATCAGGGTGCTGCTCGCCGAGGACATGCACATGATCCGCGCCGCCCTCACCGCCCTGCTCCGCCTGGAGCCCGACATCGAGGTGGTCGCGGAGGTGACCCGCGGCGACGAGATCGTCCCCGAGGCGATGCGGGTGCGGCCCGACGTGGCCGTCCTCGACATCGACCTGCCCGTGGTGGACGGCATCACCGCCGCCGCCGTGCTCCGCGAGCGCCTGCCGTCCTGCCGGGTGCTGGTGCTCACCGCCATGGGCCAGCCCGGCCACGTCCGCAGGGCGCTGGCGGCCGGCATCCAGGCGTTCCTGGTCAAGGAGGCCCTCGGCGACCGGCTGGCGGACTGGGCCCGGCGCACCGCCGCCGGGCTGCGCGTCCTGGACGCCGAGCTGGTCTCCTCGGCCATGGAGTACGGCGAGAGCCCGCTCACGCCCAGGCAGACCACCGTGCTCAGGGAGGCGGCCAGAGGCGCCTCGGCCGAGGAGATCGCCACCCGCCTCCACCTGTCCCCCGGCACGGTACGCAACTACCTGACCGGGGCGATCACCAAGACGGGAGCCCGTAACAAGATCGACGCCATCCGGATCGCCGAGGACGGCGGCTGGCTGTAACAGCCGCCGAACGCCCGCCGAACCCGCGCTCGATCACCCGTGTCCGGTGGCCGCCCATGTCTGATGAGCCGATCACTTGTGGCGGCGCATTCCTCGTGAGCCCGCCCAGGCCGGAGATCGTCCCGTAGAGGGTCAGATGTCGGTGATGCGCAGGCCGGCGTGGGCCTTGTAGCGGCGGTTGACGGAGATGATGTTGGCGGTCAGCGCCTCGATCTGGTGCGCGTTGCGCAACCGCCCGCCGTACACCCCGCGCACCCCAGGAATGGCCTCGGCCAGCGCTCGCACCAGGTCGGTGGCCTCGCGGTCGTCGCCCAGCACCAGCACGTCGAGATCGACCTTGTCCACCGCCGGGTCCATCAGCAGCACGGCCGACACGTGGTGGAAGGCCGCCACCACCCGGCTGTCGGGCAGCACGGCCGCCGCCTGCTGGGCGGCGCTGCCCTCCTCGACCGGAAGCGCGTAGGCGCCCTGCTTGTCGAACCCGAGCGGGTTGACGCAGTCAACGACGATCTTGCCGGCCAGCTCGCCCCGGAGGGACTCCAGCAGCGCCTTGTGCCCCTCGTACGGCACCGCCACGATCACGATGTCGGCACGGGCGGCGACGGCGGCGTTCTCGTCACCGGTCGCGCCGGCGCCGATGGAGTCGGCCGCCTCCTGGGCGCGCTGCGCGCTGCGCGAGCCGATCAGCACCGGGTGCCCCGCCAGCGCGAAGCGCCGCGCCAGCCCCTTCCCCTGGTCACCGGTGCCGCCGAGGATGGCGATGGAAAGCCCGTTCACGTCTGTCATAGCCAGATCATGTCAGGCCCGCCGGGCCCGCGATCCGGGTGGGCCCTTCTTGCGGCGGCGACGCCCGGCGGAGCACGCCTCGTGCCCGTGCATCGGCACCGAATCGGTCACCACGTCCGTGCCCGTCAGGCACCATGGGGTGATGGACTCAGGATCGGTGGCACTCCTGCGCGAACTGCTCGCCGAGACCGGCTGGCTCGACCGCGCCCGCGAGCTGGGCCTGGCGCTTCGTGCCACGCGTTCGCCGGGCGGGCTGCTGGTGGTGGGCACCCCCGACGAGGAGCCCTGGCATGTGACCGCCCACCTCGCCGACGAGGCCCGCCTGTCCGGTCTGCCGCAGCTCGCCCCCACTCTGGTGCGCTGGTCGCCGCCGGTGGACGCTCCCCCGCACCTGCGCGTCGGCCTCGACCGGCTGGAGCGGGCCGCTCGCGGGGAGACGTTGTTCGTGCTGTCCGAACGGCAGGCACCGGTCCCGCTGCTCGAACGGGTGGACGACGCGCGGCGCGTCGGGGCCACCGTCCTGGCGATCGAGGGCGGCGATCCCGAGCTGACCGGGCTGGCGCACGACGCGATCACGGTGCCGCGCGACGGGCCGGTGACGTTCGACGGGGCGCAGCACCTGGTCAGCGCGGCGGCCGGCGAGCTCGAACGGCGCCCCGGCCTGCGCGCCCGCCTGGCGAGCCTCCTGGACAAGGTCAGCGGCCCCCGCCTGACCGACTAACCCGCTTCGCCCGACTCCTCCCGCGACGGCCCGCCCCTCCCAGTCTGTCCAGCTCGCCCAGCCTGCCCCGCTTGCGACCGTTCACCCGGCTCGCCCCGCCGCTCACCGGGCTCGGCTCGCGACCGTTCGCCGGGCTCGGGCCGCGACCGTTCGCCGGACTCGGCCGGCGGCTCTCCCAGTCGCCCGCGCAGGGAGGCTGCCAGGTCCGCGGTGGCCTCCTCGATCGCGCCGATCACCACGGCCTGCACCGGGTCGGGCTCCCCCGACCGCGTACGGCTCACGCGGGTGACGGCGTCCAGCCTGCGGGCCCCCACGTCGCGCACCTCGCTCACCCGTACCTCGCCCTCCGGCACGTCGAGCAGCGCCAGCGTGGGCACGATCGCCACCCCGTGCCCCGCCGCCACCAGCGCCAGCGTCGGCCCGAACTCGGTGATGACGTGCACCTTGCGCGGCTCGAACCCGTGCAGCCCGGCCAGCCGCTCCAGCGCCTGCCCGCACGCCTGGTTCGGCTCGCCCGCCACCCAGGGCAGCCGGATGAGGTCGGCGACGGTGGCCGGCGGCTCCGTCCAGTCCGGCGGGACCACGATGCGGTATTCGTCCACGTACAGCAGCCTCGTGCTCAGCGACGGCTGCGACAGGGCGGGCAGGCTCATGTCCTGCTCGGTGATGAGCAGGTCGACCGCCCCGAGCCGCAGCTCCTGCAGCGCCGGCTGCCCGTAGATCTCGTGGATGATGAGCGAGATCTTCGGATGGCGTACGGCCAGCGCACGCATGGCGGGCACCAGCACGTGCTTGATCACCGTGGGGAAGGCGGCGATGCGCACCGGCCCGGCCAGGCGCTCGGTGAAGCGGGTGAGCTCGCGCTTGGCCTCGTTCAGCTCCTCCTCGACCCGTTCGGCGTAGCCGGCCAGCACCCGCCCCGCCGGGGTGAGCGACACGCTGCGCTGGGAGCGGTCGATGAGCGCGAGCCCGACCTCGCGCTCCAGCTGGGCGAGCTGCTGGGAGACGGCGGAGGGCGTCAGGTAGAGCGCCTCGGCGGCCCGCATCACGCCGCCGCGCCGCGCGACCTCGCGTAAGACGCGCAGCCGCCGGGGGTCGATGTCCATGCAGGTCAGCTTACGCGCGCCGTGAAGGATCCTTCATTTGTGCTACAGGCCCGCGATCCCGACAATGACGCCATGGATCTCCTGCTCGCCGTCGCCGGCTGGCTCGGCGCCGCCCTGCTGCTGGCCGGCTACGCGCTCGTCTCGTCCTCCCGCCTGTCGGGCGACGGGACCGCGTACCAGCTCATCAACCTCGCCGGCTCGCTCGGCCTGATGATCAACAGCGCCTACAACGCCGCCTGGCCGTCGGCCGGGCTCAACCTCGTGTGGGCCGCCATCGGCATGGTGGCCCTGGTCAAACTGGCCCGGATCGGGACGGTGCACAAATGATCGTCGAGCTCAGCCACCGCATCACCGACGGCATGCGCACCTATCCCGGCATTCCGGGCCCGCGCCTGGGTGTGCACCTGAGCAGGGAGGACTCGCGGGAGGTGTACGCGCCGGGTACGGAATTCCACATCGGCACCATCACGCTGGCCGCCAACACCGGCACCTACCTCGACACCCCCTTCCACCGCTACGCCGGCGGCCCGGACCTGTCACAGGTGCCGCTCACCAAACTGGCCGACCTTCCCGGCCTGGTCGTCCGCGCGGTACACGCAGGCACGGAGCCGGACGTGCGCGGCACCGCGCGCACCACGGACGCCGGCCGCGCCGTGCGCGTCAGCGAGGAGCTGGACGTACGGGGCCGGGCCGTGCTCATCCACACCGGCTGGGACCGGCACTTCGGCACCGACGCCTACCTGCACGGCCACCCCTATCTCGCCCCCGAGTCGGCGGCGTGGCTGGCCGAGCAGGGCGCGGCCCTGGTCGGGATCGACTCCCTGAACATCGACGACACCCCGGCGCACGGCGAACGCCCCGCGCACTCGATCCTGCTGGCGGCGGGGATCCCCCTGGTGGAACACATGACCGGCCTGGCGGCGCTGCCCATCGAGGGCTTCCGCTTTCACGCAGCGCCACCGATGATCACCGGCATGGGCACGTTCCCGGTCAGGGCATACGCGATCGTCCCCTAATAGTCCCCTGGTCCCGGCGTGCCGTCAGTCATCGTCCTGGTCGGCTTCGTCCCACGCCTTGTTACGGTCGGCGGCGCGCTGGAGTGCCCCCGCCGCCTCCTGCTCCGAGGCGTAGGGACCCATCCGGTCCTTGTTGGGGCAGCCCTCGTCGGGCTCGACCCGCATGTGCTTGAGACAGAACCACCACTGGCCTTCGCTCACAAGGTCAATTCTGCCCCGTAGACTCAGGTTTCATGACGACACTGCTCCAGCCAGGGCGAGTCTCACCCCTGCGAAAGGTCCCCGCGCACATCGAGCGGCCGGAGTACGTCGGCAAGAAGCGCCCCAAGACCGGCGAGTCCGACGTGAAGAGCCCCGAGACCATCGAGCGGATGAGGGTGGCCGGCCGGATCGCCGCCCAGGCTCTCGAAGAGGTCGGCAGACACGTCCGGCCCGGCGTCACGACCGACGAGCTCGACCGGATCGGCCACGAGTTCCTGCTCGACCACAACGCCTACCCGAGCACGCTCGGCTACAAGGGCTATCCGAAGTCGCTGTGCACCTCCATCAACGAGGTCATCTGCCACGGCATCCCCGACGACACCGTGCTGCGCGACGGCGACATCGTCAACGTCGACATCACCGCCTACATCGGCGGCGTCCACGGCGACACCGACGCCACCTACCTGGTGGGCGAGGTGGACGAGGAGTCGCGGCTGCTGGTGGAGCGCACGCGTGAGGCGACGATGCGGGCCATCAAGGCGGTCGCGCCCGGCCGCCAGCTCAACGTGGTCGGCCGGGTCATCGAGGCGTACGCCAAGCGGTTCGGCTACGGCGTGGTGCGCGACTTCACCGGCCACGGCATCGGCACCAGCTTCCACTCCGGCCTCATGGTGCCCCACTACGACGATCCGTCGCTGCGGGTGGAGCTGGTGCCCGGGATGACGTTCACGATCGAGCCGATGCTGACGCTCGGCACGATCGAGTACGAGATCTGGCCGGACAAGTGGACGGCCGTGACGAAGGACCGCAAGCGCACGGCCCAGTTCGAGCACACGATCGTCGTCACGGACACGGGCAGCGAGATCCTCACCCTCCCCTGACCCGGCCGCCCAAGACCACCCGCCCAAGGCCCCGGAAGCAGGCGCCCCAGGCGCGGGAGCACGTGAACGCGTCAGCGGTGGCTGGGGACCACCCCCGTCACCGTCGTGCCCTCGCCCAGCACGCTGTTCACCGACAGGGTGCCGCCGATCTCCGCGAAGGCCGCCCGCATCCTGGCGATCCCCCGCCCGTTGCCGCTCAGCGGGAAGCCCTGGCCGTTGTCACTGATCGTCATGCGCAGCCCGCTCTTGCCGGCCGTCACGGCGATGGACACGGTCCTGGCCCTGCTGTGCAGCTCCACGTTGGACAGGGCCTCGCGCATGGTGGCCATGACGCCGCTCGAGACGCGGGAGGGCACGTCGGTCGAGGGCAGTGCCCAGGTCTCGACCGCGATGCCCGTCCGTTCCGACCATTCGGCCAGGTAGCTTTCGAGCGCCTCGGCCAGGCTCTGCCCCCCGCGCATCCGTGTCTCTTCCGACAATGGTTTCGCCTTCCTTGGCACCCGGGCCCAGCGCCGGTCCCCACTCCAGCGCTCCCCGACCGGCGCTGCGCGCCCCCCTCAAGGCCTGCGCACGCTAGTCAGTGGGGTTATGCCCGTCTCCCCTGTAAGAAAGGCTACCTGTCGGTCCAGAGACTTGTAGTCGGAAGGTAGAAGGCCATGACCGAACCGCTACTCGCCCTTGTCAGCGCGGTTGAGACGGGCGAGGTAGTCGTTGTAGGAGTCGAGTTCCGGGTCTCCTGCGCCGGTGCGGTCGGCCCGGCGGTCGGCCCGGCGGGCCTGCCTGTCGTCGTCCTTGTACCACTGCACGGCGATGGCCAGCAGGACGATCAGCGTCGGGATCTCGCCGAACCCCCAGGCGATGGCGCCGCCGTCGCGCTGGGTCTGCAGCAGGGTGTCGCCCCAGGTGCGGCCGAGCTGTTCGTACCAGCCTGAGGCGATCACGGAGCCCATCATCATGAGCGCGATCCCGAAGAAGGCGTGGAACGGCATGGTCACGAAGAGCATGAGCAGCCGCCACACGTACGGGAGCCGGTGCGGCCCGGGATCGACCCCGATGATCACCCAGAAGAACAGGCTGCCGCTGATCAGGAAGTGCAGGGTCATCCAGATGTGGCCGAGGTGCTCGTTCATCGCCGACTCGAACAACGGCGTGAAGTAGAGCGCGTAGGTGGAGGTGATGAAGATGGCGGTGGCGACGAGGGGGTGGGTGACGACCTTGGTGAAGCGGCTGTGCAGGATCGTGGTGATCCACTCGCGTGGGCCTCTGTCGCCTCTCCTGGCCGCGGGCTTGAGCGCGCGCAGGGCCAGCGTGACGGGCCCGCCGAGGACGAGGAAGATCGGCACCACCATGGACAGCGTCATGTGCTCGATCATGTGGATGTCGAACATGACCTTGGCGTAGCGGGCCAGGCCGCTCTGGGTGGAGAAGACCAGCAGGGCCACGCCGATGTACCAGGCCGCGGTGCGTCCCCACGACCAGTGGTCGCCGCGCCGCAGCAGCCGGATCACGCCCACGCCGTAGAGACCGGCCAGGGCGGCCGCCACGACGGCGAAGAACAGGTCGAACCACCACATCGTGAAGATGCCGGCCAGCGTGAGCGGCGGCGGAAGCGGGAAGCCGAGCAGCTCGAAGGCCCGGTCGGCGGGGACGGCGTATTCGGGCGGCGGCGTGCGCGACAGCGCCACGGCCACGCCGACGGTGGCGAACATGAGCAGCGTCTCGCCGCCGGCCAGCCGGGTGAACGCCCGCGGCTTGCCGGCCCGCAGGTCGGCCAGCGTGCGCTGGCGGTGCCAGTAGCCGACGTAGCCGAGCAGCACGAAGGCCACGATCTTGGCCAGCGCGAGCAGGCCGTACTCGGAGACCCACAGGTCGGAGAGCGCGCCCAGCCGCGCGACGAGCGCGAACAGCCCGGACAGCCCCACTCCGGCGTAGCACCACAGCGCCATCCGGGAGAACCGGGTGGCGACCACGTCGAGCTGGGGCTTCTTGCGCAGCGCGTGCAGGGCCAGCACGCCGAGCCCGCCCACCCACAGGGCGAGCGAGAGCAGGTGCAGCGAGACCGAGGAGGTGGCCAGGTCGTGGTTGGGCGAGGAGGAGGTGTGTCCGGTGAGCGGCGCGGGCAGCAGCGTGACGAGCGCGAACACCAGCAGCCCGGCGGCGGCGCCGGCGGTGATGGCACCGCGCGAGAACAGCGCGATGGCCACCCCGAACAGCACCACGAGCGTCAGCGCGACGCCCTGCGTGGTCTGGGTGGCGTAGCTGGTCAGGATCGTGCGTTCGAGGATCTGGGGCACGGTCCTGCCGATGGACTCGGCGACGCCGAAGACGATGGCGAGAAAGGCCGATCCGGCCCACACCAGCGCCGCCCACGAGGCGGCCTTGACGTAGTCGAGGGCGCTCTTGCCGAGCACGCCCTTGTCGTTGGGCAGCAGCAGGGCGGCCATCAGCAGCAGGCCGACGGTGACCACGCCGGCGGAGTCCATCAGCAGCTTCGACAGCGGCAGGCCCCACCGGACGACCGCGCCGGAGTCGGGCAGGCCGGGGATGATCCTGGGGAACGCCCTGCCTCCGGCGATCATGCCGATGACCAGGGCGGCGATCGCGGCCGCGGAGGCCGCGAGGGTGAGGCGCACGGCCCTGCTCATGGCTGCTTCTTCCGCGCGCTGAGCAGGAAGCCGATGCCGATGCCGACGAGGGCGCCGATGACGACGATCAGCCAGACGGGGAAGGAGACGTCTTGTCCGGCCGAGGCGCGGTCGGCGGCCGCCTGGCTCTCCGGCGCACTCGCGGCGGGTGACGGCGGGCTCGCGCTCTGCTCAGCCTGCGGGGCGGCGCTGCCCGTCTCAGCGGGCGTCTCAGCGGGCGTCTCGCTGCCCGTCTCGGCGGGCGTCTCGGTGGGCGCGGAGCCGGTGGCGGTGGCTTCGGCAGAGGGGCTGGGGGACGGCGTCGCGCCCTCAACCCGGAACGGGATCTCGCCCTCGATCGGGTGCCCGTCGGACGACACGACCCGGTAGGCGATCGTGTATTTCCCGTCGGGCAGCGGCCCGTCGACCGCCTGCGTCACCACGGCGCCGTCGATCTCGGGCTTGCCGCTCTGGTATTGAGCGTCTCCGGCGCCGCGCACGATGACGAACGGCATGCGCATCTTGGCGCTGAACTCGAGCCTGACCTCGTCGAGCGAGGTGACCTTGGCGCCCTTGGCCGGGGAGCTGCTCTTGAGGACGTCGTGCGCCAGCGCGGGGGCCGCGGCGCCGAACACGAGCAGGGCGGCGGCGAGCATCGCGGTGAGGGCCGCGATCGGGGATCTCTTCATGACACCCCCAAGGCTACCGACGCCACTGCCCGGTCCGGTCTCCGCTCTACAGTCCCGCGCAGGCGAGGGCGCGCTGGTAGGCGTCGACCGCGCCGTCGGCGTCGCCGAGCTGCTCCATCGTCTCGGCCGTGGCGTACCAGTGGGAGGCCGAGCGGCGGGAGTCGGGCAGCGGCGAGAGCCAGCCCTCGACGGCGGCGGCGTGCCTGCGCCCCTCCTCCATCCTGCCGACCTCGCCGTAGATGCGGCCGAGCAGCAGGTTGGCCTCGGCGCCCATGACGTGGCCGTATTCGGGGAGCAGGTTTCTGCTGGCCACGGCGTGCTCGGCGGCGCTGTCGAGGTCGTGGGTCATGTATTCGGCGCAGGCCAGCTCCAGGTAGAGGACGGCCTGGTCGATCGTGCTGGTGGAGGTCTGCTCGAACTCGGTGATGGCCGCGCGCAGCACGTTGCGCACGCTCATCGGGTCCTGGGCGCCGGTGCGCAGCCGGGTGCGCGCGGACTGGACCCGCATCCTGGCGGTGTTGCGCGGCTGGCCGTGTTCGAGCTGGACGGCCAGGGCCCGCTCGATGAAGGTCACGGCCTCGTCGTTGTGACCGGTGGCGCGGGCGACGAGGGAGGCGTTCCAGTTGGCCGCCACGATGGAGCGCGGCGTGCCCAGGGTGTCGGCGGCGTTGAGCAGCTCGGCCGCGAACTGCCTGGCGCGCAGCATGTCGCCGCGCTCGTAGTAGGCCATCAGCAGGGTTGCGGCCAGCTCGACGAGAAGATCGTTCCAAGGCTGGCGGGCGTTGCCGCTGAGCAGCTGCTCGCCGACCTCGACGGCCTCGCTGAGCCGCTCGCTCTCGCGGTAGGCGCGGCACAGCGCCACGGCCACCTCGATGGCGCGCTCGGGGGAGAGCTCCTCCTCGCGCAGCTTGAGCATGATGGAGATCGCCTGGTCAAGGTCTCCCGCGGCCTCCGTGGCGAGGGCCAGCCCGAATTCGGCGTCTTGACGCAGCGCGGTCAGACCTGCCAAGTTACTGTTTCCCAGGAGCTCCGCGAAACGCGTGCGGGCCTCGGCGACCTCGCCGTTCTCGAGCGCGAGCCGCGCATAGCCGAGAGCGAGCTCGATGTCCTCCATCTGTTCGGCGGTGACGCCGTTGATCAGATAGGACAGCGAGCAGTCCAGCTTGTTGGCGAGCAGCTCCAAGACCGCAGGGGTGGGAGTACGCTTACCGCTCTCGATCAGTGAGACGTAACTGTCGGACAACTCGGGATGGGCCAGCTGCGCCTGTGACAAGCCGCGTTGCCGCCGAACCGTCTTGATACGGAGTCCGACTAGGTCAGATGTGGTCACAGCAGCCGCTCCCTGAGAAGATAAGTCCGAGCAACTCACATAGGCGAGGGAGAAACCCCCATGCGCATGCGCATTGCCCTGTCAATCCTGGCTGTCGCGATCGGCGCCGCGGTAGCCCTTGGAGGTAATGTTACGGCCGCAGGTGCCGCGACGTCTTCCCTCTCCAGCGCGGCCACCGACATCGGTTGCTGCTGAACCGGCCGGTGCCGGGAAAGGACAAGGCGACACCCCGGACACGTACCGCACTCCGTGTCCGACTCACGCGATGGCGCGGCCGGTGAAGGGACCCGCTGGTCCCGCCACCTGCCGTCCACGCAGCCCATACTGAGCGGCCGGTCAGACAGGGCCCCTGTGACCTAATACACACCCAGCACGGTCGAATGACAAGGTATCGACCGCATCTACATTTCTTCTACATGCGTCACGGGGCCCTTGCCGCCTCCACGAGCGTCTAAGCTCCCTACGTGGATCCGACAGTCGATCACGGGAGTCCGAGGGCGGCCGGTCTGACCATAGGTCTGCTGGGACCGGTGACCGGCGCGCTCGACGGCGCGGTCATCGATGCGGGCCCTCCGCTGCAGCAGGCGATCATGGCGATGCTGGCGGTCCGGGCCGGCCGGGTGGTCACCCTGGCCCAGCTGATCGAGGGCGTGTGGGGAGACTCTCCCCCGCCCAGCGCCGCGCAGAGCGTCTACACCTACATCGCCGGGTTACGCCGGGCCTTCGAGCCCGGCAGGGGTCGGCGCGAGCCCCCTGGGGTGCTGGCCCGCACCGCCGGCGGCTACCGGCTGAACCTCGATCCCGAGCAGGTCGACGCCCACGTCTTCGCCGGGCGGGTGGCCGCGGCGGCGCGGGCGAGCAGGGCCGGCGACCTCGAAGCGGCGGTGCGCGAGCTCGACGAGGCCCTCCCCCTCTGGCGCGGCCGGCCGCTGAGCGGCGTGCCGGGCCCCTTCTGCGACGACGAGCGCGCCCGCCTGGAAGAGCTGCGGCTGACCGCCGTCGAGGCGCAGGCCGAGGCGCTGCTGCGGCTGGGCCGCCCGCGAGACTGCCTCGCCCAGCTGCAGGACCTGTCCCGCGGCCATCCGCTCCGCGAACGCCCGCGCGAGCTGCTCATGCTGGCCCTGCACGGGTGCGGCCGCCAGGCCGAGGCGCTCACGCTCTTCGAGCAGACCCGGCGCGTGCTGTCGGAGGAGCTCGGCGCCGATCCCGGTGCGGGCCTGCGCCAGGCGCACCGCGTCGTCCTGTCCGGCACCGGCGGGCCGGCCGTGCCCGATCCCCTCATCCCCCGTCAGCTGCCCCGCGACCTGCTCGCGTTCGTCGGCCGCTCGCGGGAGATCGTCCGGCTCCGGACGCTGCTCGACCCCTGGGACGAGGATCCGCCGCATCCGTTCGTGGTGATCTGCGGCCCTCCGGGTGTCGGCAAGTCGGCGCTGGCCGTCCACGTCGCGCACGCGGTGCGCGACCGGTTCCCCGAGGGGCAGCTGTACGTCGACCTGCGCGGCGGCACCCCCAACGTGGCCCGGCTGTCCTCGCACGAGATCTTCAGCCGGCTGCTGCGCGGCATCGGCACGCCCGACGACGCCGTGCCGGTGGACGAGGACGAGGCCGCCGCGCTGTGGCGGAGCAAGCTGCAGGGCAGGCGGCTCCTCGTGCTCCTCGACAACGCGGCCGACCTGGGCCAGGTCAGGCCGTTCGTCTCGGCGCCGCTCGGGACGGCGGTGCTGGTGACGAGCCGGGAGTCCCTCGTGGCCGGCGACGACTGCGTTCAGCTGCGGCTGGGCCCGCTGTCCGACGCCGAGGCGACCGCCATGCTGTCCAAGCTCGTCGGCGCCGACCGCGTCTCGGCCGACCTCGGCCAGACCACGCGGCTGGCGCGCCTCTGCGACGGCTTCCCCCTGGCCCTGCGGATCGCCGGCGCGCGGCTGGCCGACCGCCCCGACTGGGCCGTGGGGGCGCTGACGGCGCGGCTCACCGACGAACGGCAGCGGCTGCGGGAACTGGAGGCGGGCGAGCTGGCCGTACGGTCGAGCCTGGCGGCCAGCTGGGGCGCGCTCAACGGCAGCAGCCGCGAGATCGACGGCGACGCGGCCCGGCTGCTGGGCCTGCTCGGCCTGCTCCACGTGCCCGACATCACCGTGGAGGCGGCGACGGCGCTGTCGGGTTCGCCGCCGTACCAGGTCGAGCGCGCGCTCGAACGCCTGTGTGACGCCCATCTGCTGGAGGCGACGGAGCCGGGGCGCTACCGCATCCACGACCTTGTGCGGCTGTTCGCCGGCGCGCTGATGGAGGCCGGAGAGCGCGTCCTGCCGCTGCGGCGGGCGATCGGCTACTACGCCGCGTCCGCGCGGGCCGCGGCCGTCACCAGCCAGCCGCACCGGGTCCACTGCTCGTATCCGGAGGTCAGGGAGCGGGGCCGCAGGTTCGGCGGCGCGGACGAGGCGCACGACTGGCTCAGGAAGGAGGAGCCCATCCTGCTCGCTGCCGCCTTCCAGGCGATGGCCGACCAGGACGACGACATCGCGCGGGCGGGCACGGCGATCGGTTTCGCGCTGTGGTGGTACCAGCAGCGGGCCTACCGGGTGGCCGATCTGGTCTCGCTCGGCGAACGGCTGCTCGCGACGGGGCGCCGCCTCGACGACCCGGTGATCACGATGGAGGGGCACGCCCACCTCGCGACGGGCCTGTACCTGAGGGGCGACCGCTCCGTCTTCCAGCACGGCCAACAGCACCTGCGCCTGGCCCGGCAGCTCGGTGACCGGTTCAACGAGCAGCGCGCGCACGGCAACCTGGCCTCCACGCACGTCAAGTGGGAGCAGTTCGACGACGCGCTGGAGCACGCGCGGGCCCAGCGGGAGATCGCGTCCGGCATGGGGTCGCGGGTCGGGGAACTCTACGCGCTGCTGACGATCGGGCGCGTCTGCATCGAGCTCGGCCGCTTCGACGAGGCGCTGGGGGCGCTGGACGAGGGGGCGGAGATGGCCCGCCGCGCGGGCGACGGGCTGCGGCTGGTGGAGTTCGCGCTGGCCAGGGGCAGGGCGCTGATCGAGCTGGGCGAGCTCGCCACGGCGCTGTCCGTGCTCACCGACGCCTCGGGGCCCGCCCGGTTCAGCAAGATGACGGAGGTGGGCTGCCTGGTCTACCTGGCGCGCGCCCACCGCCTGCTCGGCCAGGGCCGGGAGGCGATGCGGCGCGGCGCGGAGGCGGTCGCGCTGGCCGAGAGCATGGGCAGCGCGTACTGGCTGGAACGGGCGATCAAGGAGCGTGAGGCCGCGGGACCGGCCAGAGACTCGGTCACCACCTGAGCGGCCCAGTCACCTGAGCGGCCCAGTCACCTGAGCGGCCCCGTCACCGGGGCGGCGCGGTGTCCCTGAGCGCGAGGAAGAAGTCGACCCGGTCGGCCATCGTGGACAGGTCTCTGCCGGTCAGCTCCTCGATCCGGCGGATGCGGTAGCGCACGGTGTTGACGTGCACGTGGAGCAGCTCGGCGCAGGCGTTCCACGAGCCGGCCCGGTCGAGGAAGATCCCGAGCGTGCGCACGAGGTCGGACTGGTGCCTGCGGTCGTAGTCGAGCAGCGGCGACAGCAGGCGGGAGGAGAAGGAGCGGCGCACGTCTCCCGGCACGGTGGCCAGCAGCAGCGCGTGAGTGTAGATCTCGTCGCTGGTCACCACGCCGCCGTCGCGGGCCTCGGCCAGGCGGCGGGCGTGCCCCGCCTCCTCGACGCCGCCCTTGAGCGCGGCGGCGCCGGTGAGCGCGCCGCTGAGGCCGGCGCACACGCGGGTGCCCGGCAGCGCCGAGAGGACG
>NZ_BAAAMU010000048.1:20785-76539 GCF_039529435.1 Nonomuraea maheshkhaliensis | reverse complement strand
CGTGGAGCTGGCCGCGCTGGCCGGGCTGCGCGCCTCCGCCGCCGCGCGGGCCCGCGAGCTGCTGCTGCGCGGGCGCCTGCCGGAGCTGAGCGAACACCAGGATCACGTCAGGCTGGCCGCCGAGCACGACCTCGGCGGGCCGTCGGAGGCCGCCGTGCGGGCCTGGAGGTCCGGCGGCGCGGACGGCCTGGAGTACCTCGAAACCGCCTGGACGCCGCCGCGCCGCGACGTGGCCAGGGCCCAGGCGCTGCTGGCGGCCGCCTGGGAGGGAGAGACCCCGCCGGAGGTGCGGATCTGGCGCAACCGCTGGACGCTCGGCTCCCTGCAACTGCGCTACGGCCGCGACGGCCGCTGGTACCCCTTCACGCTGCACGAAGGCGAATGGTGGCCGGCCGGGCCGCCCGAGCGCGACCCGGCGGCGCTCCTCTCCTGAGCGCGGCGGGTCAGGTGGCCACCGAGACGACGTGCCGCACCGAGGTGGCGTCGCCGATCAGCTCCAGCATGCAGGCGGCCAGGTCGGCGCGGGTGGTGTTCATGCCGCCCTTGAGGTTGCGGTCGACGGCCGTGCGGTAGGAGCCGGTGGGGCCGGCGTCGGTCAGGCGGGACGGGCGCACGATCGTCCAGTCCAGGTCGGCGGCCCGCAGCAGCCCTTCGGCCCGGGCCAGGTCGGCATACGAATGGCGGAACAGGCGTTGGACGATGAGCGGTTTGACCACGTACCGGACCAAAGGCCCGTCGTCGGGGCCGGTCACCATGCCCGAGGCGCTGACCATCAGCAGGCGGCGCGAGCCCGTGCGGCGCATGGCGGCCATGATGGAGGCGATGCCGGCGGAGTGCACGGTGGTGGGGCCGCGCTCGCGCGTGCCCATCGCGCTCAGCACGGCGTCGCGGTCCTTGACCGCCGGCACGACGGCGTCGGCGTCCATGACGTCGGCCTCCACGACGTCGAGGCGGTCACGCAGGTCGGCGGGGAGCCGGGAGGCGTCGCGGACGACCGCCGTCATCTCGTGGGCTTGCGCCAGCCCCTGACGCAGGAGCTCAAGACCGGTGCCGCCGGTCGCTCCGAAGACGGTGAGCCTCATGCCGGTCCGCTCCTTCTAGGGGGTCAGTAAGTGTCCACTCACCCACCATAGCGCCCAGCCGTGCCGCCCGCCCGCTCTAGAGCGCGGCGGCGATCGGTTCGAGTCCCGCGATCAGCTCGTCGAGGTCGTCCGCGCCGGGCACGTCGTACGCCGGCGCGGCCAGCTCGTCGGTGAGCGCCTCGATCCGCTCCTTGGTCTCCCGGCCGGCGTCGGTGAACCCGCCGGCGTCATCCACGAGACCGCGGCGGCGCAGCCCCTCGACGACGGCGGCCAGCCGCGCCTTGGGCAGGTGGTGGATCCGGCCGAACTCCTCCGCCCTCATCCCGAGGGCGAGAGCCATGAGGACGTGGGCCTCGGTGCCGCCGATGCCGTGGGCGACCAGCACGGCGTTGTGGCCGTCGCCCCGGTGCTCCCGCAGCAGCGTCGCCGCGTGCCACAGCCTGGCCAACGGCTCCTCGGGCACGTCGAGCTCGCGGAGCCCGGCGTACAGCGCCCGGCCCTCGGCCGGCGCGCTGAGCGCCGCCCGGGTGGCGAGGTCGGCGGCCCGCACCAGACCGGGGGCGCTGGCGGGCTCCCCGATCCGCTGCCGCAGCACGGCGGCGCTGCTCCGCTCGCGTACGGCGATCGCCTCCTGCGGGCTGATCTTCCCCCAGACCCAGGGGATGTGGCGCGCCACCTCGCCCTCGGTGAAGTTGTAGAAGACCGCGTGCACCACTCCGGCCGGCGCCCGGCCCAGCGGCGCGGCCCGGCCCGCGAAGTATCCGTCCCAGAAGTTACGCATGCCGAGCGCCATGAACGCCTCGTTCGCCGCCTCGGAGAAGGAGATGGTGCCGATCGGCTCCAGGAGCTCGAACATGCGGTGGATCTTGGCCTTGGGGTGCGGCAGCATCGGTCGGTCTCTCCCTCGGTCGTGACGCGCCCCTCGCGGGCGGCCCTTCACCCTGGCTACGAACGACGCGGGCCGGATCCGACAGCCGCGGCCGATGATTTTTCCGGCGGTTTCTTCACGCGTAAATTGGTCCTCGATCAGGTGGTCAGATCGGACCTTATCGAGGGTACCGATTCCTGCCAGTCTGAGGGCATGACAACAGCGACCTGCTTCGACGGCCAGGTGCTCACCCCTGGCGACGCCGGCTACGACGACGCCCGAACCGTCTGGAACGCCATGATCGACCGGCGGCCACGCATGATCGTCCGCGCGGCGGGCGTCGCCGACGTGGTCGCCGCCGTGCGGCTGGCCCGGGAGCTGGACCTGGAGATCGGCGTCCGCTGCGGCGGCCACAACGCCGCCGGCTTCGCGGTGCCCGACGGGGGTCTCATGATCGATCTGACGCCCATGGGCGGCGTGCTCGTCGACCCGGCCCGCCGCCGCGCCCGGGTGCAGGGCGGCGCGCTGCTCGGCGCGCTGGACCGGGCGTCCCAGCCCTACGGCCTGGCCACCACCGCCGGCAACGTCTCCCACACCGGCGTCGGCGGGCTCACGCTCGGCGGCGGCATGGGCTGGCTGGCCCGCCAGCACGGCCTGGCCTGCGACAACGTCGTCTCCTACACGATGGTCACCGCCGAGGGCGACGTGGTGACCGCCAGCCGTACCGACAACCCCGACCTGTTCTGGGGCCTGCGCGGCGGTGGCGGCAACTTCGGCGTCGTCACCGAGTTCGAGTTCGAGTTGCATCACACCGGCACGCGGACGCTGGTCGCCGAGTTCGACTTCCGCGCCGAGGACGCCGTCCCGGTGATCGAGGGCTGGCGCGATCTGAACGCCGCCGCGCCCCGGCAGGCGACGTTCACCGCCGGCGTCTCCGGCACCCCCTCCGGCCCTATCGCCACGGTGGGGTTCGTGTGGGTGGGCGACCCGGACGACGGCCGCCGGCTGCTGCCCGCGATGCGGGCGCTCGGGCGGCCCGTCGCCTCCCGCGTCACCACGCCGTCGTACCTCGAACTGCAGCAGCGTGAGGACTCCACCGGCGGGCACGCCTACCGCCGCTACTCCAAGGCGCACTACCTGCGTAGTTTCCCCACCGCGGCCATCGAGGCGTTCCTGCTGCGCGGGGCCTGCGATCTGAGCGCCGGCCTGGACCTGCCGGGGGTCGGTCTGCAGGCGCACGGGGGCGCGATCGCCGAGGTGCCGGAGGAGGACGCGGCGTTCAGCCACCGCGACACGATGTTCGAGTTCGGGGCCGGCTCCCGGTGGAGCGACCAGGCGGAGGACGACGTCAGGATGGGAGCCGCCCGTGCCGCCGGGGCCGCGCTGGAACCGTATGCCAGCGGGATCTACGTCAACTCCCTGACGGCCGACGAACTGGCCGACGGGCAGCGGGGGGTGCGGCGGGCGTACTCGGCCGCGAAGCTGGCCCGGCTGACCGCGGTGAAGACGGCGTACGACCCGGCGAACGTGTTCCACCTGAACCAGAACATCCGTCCCGCCCAGTGATCGGCGCAGGGGTCAAGCCCGGTGACGGGGCCGCGTCAGGAGTCTCGTACCTCCCTGATGGCCGTCGCGAGCAGCGCGACCCCCTCGGCGATGGCGCTCTCGCCGAGGATGGCGTAACCGAAGATCAGGCCACCGGGCCCGGCGGGGGTGACCCGGAACGGCCCGACGCCCTGGATGCCGAGCCCGTGCCGGGCGGCGGCGGCCACCACCGCCGCCTCGTCCAGGTCGGGCGGGAGCCAGGCGACCACGTGCTGCCCGGCGGCGATGCCGGCCGGCCGCAGCTCCGCCAGCCGGGTGCGCAGCGCGTCCAGCAGCGCGTCACGGCGGCGCCGGTACACCGGACGCATCCGGCGCAGGTGACGGTCGAACTCGCCGCGGCCGAGGAAGTCGGCGAACGTCAGCTGGTCGATGACCGCCGATCCCCGGTCGGCGAGCAGCTTCGCCGAGGCGACGTCGGCGACCAGGTGGGCGGGCAGCACCAGCCAGCCGAGCCGCAGCCCCGGCGCGAGCGTCTTACTGGCCGTGCCGCAGTAGACGACGTGATCGGGGGCCAGGCCCTGCATGGCGCCCACCGGAGACCGGTCGTAGCGGTACTCCGCGTCGTAGTCGTCCTCGATCACGATCGCGTCGCGGCGCCTGGCCCAGCGGATCACCTCGGCCCTGGCCGCCGCCGAGAGCACGCCGCCGGTCGGCCACTGGTGCGACGGCGTGAGGATCAGCGCGTCGGCGTCGGCCTGGCTGAGGGCGTCGATCCGGACGCCTTCCTGGCCCACCGGGATGCCGATCACGTCTAGTCCCGCGGCCTCGGCCAGCGGCCGGGCGTCGTCGGCGGAGGAGGGGTCCTCCACGGCGATCCGCCTGGCGCCGCGCCGCGCGAGCACCTGGATCAGCAGCGAGATGCCCTGCGCGTAGCCGTTGCAGACGACCGTGTGGCCGGGCACGGCCTGGGTGCCGCGCACCCGGTTGAGGTAGTCGCACAGGGCCTGGCGCAGCTCCGGCACGCCCCGCCCGTCGAGGTAGGCGAACCGGTCGTTGGGCGTGGTGGTGAGCACGCTGCGGACCGAGCGCAGCCAGGCGGCCCGGGGGAACTGCGACACGTCGGTGCGTCCGTACCCGAAGTCGACCCTGAAGCCGGGGCCGTCCGCGGCCGGCCGTGTGCCGGAAGCCGCGGGGGCCGTGTCGGCGGCCGGCGGGATCGGCGCGGCGACCTGGGTGTAACCGCCCGACCGGCTGGTCAGGTAGCCCTCGGCCACGAGCTGCTGGTACGCCTCCACGATCACCCCGCGGGAGACCCCGAGCCCGGCGGCGAGGGTGCGGGTAGGCGGCAGCGAGGCGCCGGCGCGCAACCGGCCGGCCCGGACGCTCGCCCGGATGGACGCCTCGATCTGCCGGTGCAATGGCACTCCGGCGTCGCGGTCGAGTTCGATGAGCAGGTCCTCGGCCGGTCCGGAACTGGTCCTCGATCGCCCCACGGATCGGACCCTATCGGCGGGTACCAATTCCTGCCACCCGAGCGACCTACGGCGTTTCACCCGGCTCGTCGGCCAGCAACCGGCGCAGGAGCTCCTCGTCGCCCGGATGCAGCTCGTTCACGAACCTCCGCAGCACGGTCGCACGGTCGTCCTCGGCGTCGAGCAGGGCGCTCATCCGCTGTGCGACCAGCCCGGCGGCGTCCGTGAGCGCGCCGTAGCGGTAGGCGCGCCCCTCCCTGCGGCGGGTGACCGCCTTCCTTCTGTGCAGGCGGACCAGCGTGGTGACGACGGCGCTGTAGGACAGCCCGCCCTCGGGGGCGAGGAGATCGCGGACCTGACCGGAGGTGAGCGAGCGCCCCGCGTCGCGCAGGGTGGCGAGGATCGCCGCCTCCAGCTCGCCGGGCCGGCGGCGCCGGCCGTGATCAGGAGAGCCACCGGCCGGATCTTCCTTCATCGCGCCCACCCTACCGGGCCGCCTGGCTAGTTAGGTGAGCCTATGTTAACTTCTACAAGCGTGTAGCAGGGCGGCGTGTCGGTCCCGCTCGCTCGAAGCATTGGAGCAATGGTGTTCGCCAGCTTTCTCATCGGCCTGCGCGAAGGACTGGAGGCGGCCCTGGTCGTCTCGGTGCTGGTCGCTTTCCTGGTCAAGAGCGACCGCTCGGACCGGTTGCCGCACGTCTGGACCGGCGTGCTGGCCGCCGTGGCGCTCTCTGTCGGTTTCGGGGCGTTCCTGACCTTCACCGCCGCCAGTCTCGGCCACACCGGGCAGGAGCTCTTCGACGCGATCACCTCGCTGCTGGCCGTCGTCTTCGTCACCTGGATGATCTTCTGGATGCGGCGGGCCGCCCGCGCGCTCTCCGGCGAACTGCGCGGCAAGCTCGCCGGCGCGCTGGAGCTCGGGCCGGCGGCCGTCGTCGTCATGGCCTTCCTGGCCGTGGCGCGCGAAGGGCTGGAGACCGCCCTGCTCTTCTTCGCCTCGGTGCAGGGCGCGACCACCTCGGCCCAGCCGCTCATCGGCATCAGCCTCGGCCTGCTCGCCGCGGTGGCGCTCGGCTACGGCCTCTACCAGTCCGCCGTCCGCATCAACCTCACCAGGTTCTTCACCTGGACCGGCCTGCTGCTCATCCTGGTCGCGGCGGGCATCTTCAAGTACGGCGTGCACGACCTGCAAGAGGCGAACCTCCTGCCCGGCCTCAGCACCTATGCCTTCGACCTCAGCGCCGTCCTGCCCGCCGACTCCTGGTACGGCGCCCTGCTGGCCGGAATGCTCAACATCACCCCGCAGCCCAGCGTCGCCGAGACCGTCGCCTGGGCCGTCTACCTGCTCCCCACGCTCTTCCTCTTCCTGCGTCCCTCGCGCACCCAGCCTTCCCCCGCGCCCGCGGTCTGAACAGGAGCACCATGTCCGTCACCATCCGTCTCACCACCGGCGCGCTCGCCCTGGGCACGCTGACCGCGCTGAGTGCCTGCGCGGCGGAGGCCCCCGCTCCGGGCACGGCGCCGAAGCCGGGCAAGGTCGCCGTGGCCGCGAGCGACACCGAGTGCAAGGTCGCCGTCTCGGAGGTCCCCGCGGGCACCAGCACGTTCGCGATCACGAACGGCGGCAGCAAGGTGACCGAGTTCTACGTCTACGCCGCGGGCGACCGGGTGCTGGCCGAGGTGGAGAACATCGTCCCCGGGCTGACCCGCGAGCTGATCGCCGAGCTGCCGGCCGGGACGTACGAGACGGCGTGCAAACCCGGCATGATCGGCAAGGGCATCCGTAACCCGCTGAAGGTGAGTGGCGAGCACAAACCGCTCACCGCCGACGCCAAGCTCGCCGAGGCCACCAGAAGCTACCAGCGCTACGTCAAGGCGCAGAGTGACACGCTGCTGGTCAAGACGCAGGAGTTCGTGGACGCGGTCAAGGCGGGCGACATCGGCAAGGCCAAGGAGCTCTTCCCTGTCTCGCGTACGTACTGGGAGCGCATCGAGCCGGTGGCGGAGATCTTCGGCGACCTCGACCCGGCCATCGACGCCCGCGAGGCGGACCTGGCCGACGGCGAGGAGTGGACCGGCTTCCACAAGATCGAGAAGGATCTGTGGGTCACCGAGGACGTCAGCGAGGACGGGCCCGTCGCCGACAAGCTCATCGCCGATGTCAAGACCATCGTGACCAAGGCCAACGCCGCCGAGCTGACCCCGCTCAACCTGGCCAACGGCGCCAAGGAACTGCTCGACGAGGTGGCCACCGGGAAGATCACCGGCGAGGAGGACACCTGGTCGCACACCGACCTGTGGGACTTCGACGCCAACCTCCAGGGCTCCAAGGCCGCGGTGCAGGCGCTGCGCCCGGTGCTGGAGGAGCGGGCGCCCGACCTGGTCGAGACCCTGGACGAGAAGTTCGCCGCCGCCGAGGCCGAGCTGGGCGAGCACCGCAAGGGCGACGGCTGGCGGCTGCACGACGAGCTGTCGAAGTCCGAGCTGAAGAGCCTGTCCGATGTGATCAACGCGCTGGCCGAGCCGATCAGCAAGATCGCACCGATCGTGGCGCGATGAACGGACGGCTGAGTCGCAGGAAGGTCTTCGGCCTCGGCGCGGCCGGGGTCGCGGCAGCGGGCGCCGGCGTGATCGCCTCCCGCTCGCTCGTCGAGGAGCCGGTGGCCGCGGACGGCGGCACCGCCGCCCCCTTCCCCTTCTACGGCGAGCACCAGGCGGGCATCGTCACCCCCGCCCAGGATCGGCTGCACTTCGTCGCCTTCGACGTCGTCACCGACAAGCGGGCCGAGCTGGTGGACCTGCTGCAGGAGTGGACGGCCGCGGCCGCCCGGCTCACCCAGGGCAGGGAGGCCGGCGCCTTGGGCGCGGTCGGCGGCTCGCCCGAGGCCGCGCCCGACGACACCGGTGAGGCGCTCGGCCTGCCCGCCTCGGGGCTGACGCTGACGATCGGGTTCGGCCCGTCCCTGTTCGACCGCCGCTTCGGGCTGGCCGAAAGGCGCCCCGCGGCCCTGGCCGACCTGCCGAAGTTCCCCGGCGAGCAGCTGGTGCCGGAGATCTCGGGAGGCGACCTGTGCGTGCAGGCGTGCGCGCACGATCCGCAGGTCGCCGTGCACGCCATCCGCAACCTGACCAGGATCGGCTTCGGCAAGGTGTCGGTGCGCTGGTCGCAGCTCGGCTTCGGCCGCACGTCCTCCACCTCGCGCGCCCAGGTGACCCCGCGCAACCTGATGGGCTTCAAGGACGGCACCAACAACATGAAGCTGGAGGACGCGGCCCTGCTGCGCGATCAGCTCTGGGCCAGGGCGGAGGACGGCGCCGGCTGGATGACGGGCGGCAGCTACCTGGTGACCAGGAAGATCCGCATGATCGTCGAGACGTGGGATCGCACCTCGCTGCGCGAGCAGGAGGAGATCTTCGGCCGCAGCAAGGGCGAGGGCGCGCCGGTGGGCAGGAAGAACGAGTTCGACCCGGTCGACCTGGCGGCCATGCGGCCCGACGCCCACGTACGGCTGGCGCACCCCAGCAGCCACGGCGGCGCACACCTGCTGCGGCGCGGCTACAACTACGTAGACGGCTCCGACGGGCTCGGCCGGCTGGACGCGGGGCTCTTCTTCATCGCCTACCAGCGTGATCCGCGGACGCAGTTCGTACCGGTCCAGATGGGGCTGGCCAGAGCCGATCGTCTCAACGAGTACATCAAGCACGTGTCGAGCGGCGTGTTCGCCTGCCCGCCCGGTGTCAGGGACGCCGGGGATTATTGGGGGCGCGCCCTGTTCTCGTGAAGGGGGCCTGACCATGCGGCCCGCCGGAGCGAGGCGACGGCGACATGAGCAGATCGTCCTCGGACGCCGCCTGAGCGCAGGACGCCGTCGCCTCAGTGCAGGGGATCGTGGGTTCAGTGCAGGGCATCGTGGGCGAGAACGAGCAGTTCGACCAGATCGTAGAGCGCCTCTCCGGTCCAGATCAGCGAACTCACCGCCAGCACCGCCGGAATGACGGCCGGCCACGCCCGGCCGCCGGCGTTCTGGTGGCCGAGCAGCGCGGCGACCCTGCGCGGTATCGCGCCAGGGCGCCTCGGCCTGGCGAACGACGCGAACCGGACGTCCTGCAGCGGCGGCCGGCCATGCGCGGCGAGCGCCACCGTCCCGATAGCCCCGGCCACGACCGTGCGATCGCCGACCACCGCCGCCGCCTGCTCGTCGGCGGCACGTTCGCTCAGGTAGCCGACCCGGCCGGAGACCCACCACAGCGCCGGTTGGACCGCGCCGGCCAGGTCGCTCAGCAGCACCAGCAGGGGATGGCCCTGAGCGAGATGCGCCCGCTCATGGGCGAGCAGCGCCTCGTACTGCCGGTCGGTGAGGATCTTCCTCATCCCGGTCGTGACCACGACCTGGCCGGGCCTGCCCGGCACGGCGAACGCGTCCACCGCCGAGCTCCGTACCATGACCACCCCGTCGTGTGCTTCGGCCGCGGCCAGCCCCGCCGCCCAGGCACGCCCGCCACCATGCCGCCGCACCACCCGGCCCGCGGCCACCGCCGCCCATACCAGCAGGACCACGCACAACCACGGAACCCAGCGCACCTGCTCCGTATCGGCGATCACCGTCTGGTAGGACCACCCGAAATATCCGGCGATCACGGGAATCTCCGCCGCGGCTACAACGGCGAACGCCGCCACGTTGAGCACGCTCGCCAGCGCGGTCCCGGCCGCCGACCAGGCCAGCACCCTGGCCGCGCGCGCTGGGGGCAGCCGGTCGGCGAGCAGCGCGATGACCACGACCAACGCCACCGGAACCGCCACGACGGACCAGACGAAATGATCAAACAAGGCCGCACTCCAGAAGATAGGTAACCCTAACCTAATGTCGGAGCGGACCGGAAGAAAGGGCAGGCGGCGTCGGTCAGGCCCTTCGCGACGGGTCGCCCACGTCGAAGGGGGTGTAGACGTGGGCGTCGGACGCCGCGTTCCGGCCCATCGCGGCGGATGCCCTTGTCAAGCGGGGCGCAGACGTGGTTGTCGCGGGTGTCAGCCAGGACCATGCGTGGCCCGAGCCTTATGCATCAAAATGGTTTGATGTATCGTCACCTACATGGCGAGTTCGCCCCCGTCCTTCGTGCAGCTGGCCGCCCATCCGATCCGATGGCGGTTGCTGACCGAGCTGGCCACCGGCGACCACCGGGTCCGTGAGCTGGTCGACCTGGTCGCGCAGCCGCAGAACCTGGTCTCCTACCACCTGCGGCAGCTGCGCGGCGCCGGGCTGGTCACCACCCGCCGCAGCAGCTTCGACGCCCGCGACAGCTACTATCACCTCGACCTGGAACGTTGCGCCCAGGCGCTGGCCGAGACCGGCGCCCTCCTGCACCCCGCGCTCCGCCTCGCCCCGGCCCCGCCCTCCCCCGCGCCGGCATCCGGCCGTCCGCCCGTCGTGCTGTTCACCTGCACCGGCAACAGCGCCCGCTCCCCGATCGCCGAGGCCCTGCTGCGCCATCACACCGCCGGCCGCGTCGAGACGGCCAGCGCGGGCAGCCATCCCCGGGCGCGATTGCATCCGGAGGCCGTACGTGTCCTGCGCGAGCGCCACGGCATCGACGTGAGCGGCCGGCGGCCCCGGCATTTGGACACCCTGAGCAGCCGCCGCTTCGACTACGTGATCAGCCTGTGCGACAAGGTCCGCGAGGTCTGCCCCGGCTTCGGGCCCCGTTCCCGGAAGGTGCACTGGAGCATCCCCGACCCCGCCGGCGGTGATCAGCTCGCGTTCGACCGCGTCGCGGCGGAGATCGACAGCCGCGTCCGCCACCTGCTGCCCGTCCTCATGTCCCAGGAGGTCCTGCCATGACCGCACCCGCCCCCGAACAACTCGCCGGCGTCCGCTACCTCGTGGACGACGTGGCGGCCGCAGTCGGCTTCTACACCGAGCACCTGGGCTTCACCGTGCGCCTCGACGCCGCGCCGGCCTTCGCCGACGTCGTACGCGGGCCGCTGCGGCTGCTGCTGTCAGGACCGGCCAGCTCCGGCGCCCGCGCCACCCCCGCGGACCTCGCCGCCGGGCACAACCGCATCCACCTCATCGTCGCCGACCTCGACGCCGAGATCACCCGCCTGCGTGCCGCCGGCGTGTCGTCGTTCGTCAGCGAGGTGGTCGCCGGCCCCGGCGGACGCCAGATCCTGCTCACCGACCCCGCGGGCAACCTCGTCGAACTCTTCCAGCCCGCCCATGCCTGATCCCGGCCGGATCATCGGAGGATCCCGCTGATGGTCAGCGCTGTCTCCACTGCTGCTGAGCACCCCTGTGGCAGTTCCACCGCAGGAGTTTGGCGTTGTTGCCCTCGCCCTTGGCCGAGCCGGCCTGGTTGACCTCCAGGCACTTGCCGCTGCGCTCGTTCTGTACCTGTACGTAGCTGATCACGGTGAGTCCCGGCCCCTCGATCGTGCCGGTCTCCTCCGGATCGTCGGCTGCCGCTGCGGCAGCCGAGGCGCCGGACAGGGCGAGCGCGGCGGCGGCCAGGACCAGGACGCGTCGTACGGCGATGTCGGCCATGAGGACCTCGTTCGAATCGATCGAGCAGGGCGTGGATGGCGCCTGCGATCACAGGGGCGCGCGACCGGCCTCGATTCCAGGGACGTCAAGCCCCTGTGGCCGGGAAGCCGACGCGGGCGGTCTGGGACCTGAGTCCCAGGACTGTCATGCCGAGCTCTCCGGCACCCCGGCCCCGGCCGGTTGACGCTCTTGCGGCAGCCGGCGTTCGAGACGCGGCATGAGGACCGCGCCCAGCGTCGCGAGCAGGCCGACGACGAGCCAGGGAAGCTGGTGGTGCCGGCTGAAGAGCAGGCCGAACAGGCCGGGCGCGACGATGTTCGCGATGGCGAAGGAGTATTGGAAGGCCGCCAGGTACGTGCCCCGCGACCCGGCCGGCGCCGCGTCGGCCGCCAGCGCGTTCGTCGCGGGCCCGGAGATCATCTCCGCGGCGGTGTAGACCACCACCACCACCACGAGGTAGGGCACCAGTGCCTGCGCCGGCAGCAGCACGGCCGCCGCCGACAAGGCGCACCACAGCGCCCACAACGCGCCGGCCCAGGTCAGGGCGCGGGCACGGGTGCCGTGGCGGCGGACGAACCGGGTGAGGGACGCCGTGCAGGTGGCGAGCAGCAGCGTGTTCATGGCCAGGAGGGGGCCGGGCACCCAGTCGGGGCCGGACAAGCCCTGGACGACGTAGACGGGCAGCGACAGGGCGAGGAACGTGCTGCACAGGGCGAAGATCGTGCACGTTCCGATCAGCGCGAGGTAGGGCCGGTCACGCAGCAGCGCCCGGTGCCCGGAGGGGCCGTCGGCCGGCGGCCGGGTGTGCGGGAGCGCCGGCACCGCGAGCACGACCAGCAGCGCGGCGGCCAGGAACGCCAGCGCGCTGCCCAGGATCAGCCCGTCGTAGACGCCCGTGGAGTCGAAGGCGAGCAGCGCACTGGCCAGCAGCGCCCCGCCGCCGGCGCCCGCCTCCCTGATCATCCCCGTGCGCGCGTACCAGTGATCCTTCGCCTCCCCCGCGCCGGTGTGGTCGGCGTGGTCGGCGATGAGCGTGAAGATCGAGGACCAGTAGACCCGCGACCCCGCCATCGTCACCAGGACGGCCACCACCAGCGAGCCCGCCCCGGAGACCGTCAGGTAGAGCAGGAAGCCGGCCCCTTGCAGCGCCTGGCCGCCGGCGACCACCAGCCGCGGCCCGAACCGATCGGCCAGCCGTCCGACGACGATCGGCACCGGCAGCGTCAGCGCCGTGGTCGCGCTGACCAGCAGGCCGATGGTGGCCAGGTCCAGGTCGGTGACCTTGAGGAAGTACAGCAGGGACAGCGGGAGATACAGGCCCGCGCCCACGGAGTCGACCGCCACCGCCGTCAGCAGCGGCCACCGCCTCCGGCGCCTCCGCTCGTCCTCGTCTTCCGCCGCCCGCGCCACGCGATGCACCGCCCTGGTCCCGTCCGATGATGAGCCCTATTGCCTAGCACGAGCGGTCCGGAATTCTCACCTGGGTTTTCGCGCCTGATCCCCCATGAGAGGGAGCCGTCCTCCCCGCCGCGGGGAGGCGACGCCCCGCCCGCGCTTCCTACGCTCGGGTCCATGAGCGATCCAGATCGTCCGCGGCGCTGGCCGGCGTACCTGATGGCGGCCCTGTTCCTCGGCTACGCCGCCGGGAAGGCCGCCTTCGCCGCGCAGGCCCGGCTCGGGTTCCCGGGCGGACCGCCCGTGTCAGCCGCCGAGACCGCCGGCTACTTCCTCGACGCGGCCACCGCACAGTGGCTCGCGGCCGCGACCGGCGTACTGGGCGCGTGCGTCGCCGTGGCCACGGTCACGCCCGCCGGCCGCAGAGCACCGAGGGCGTTGATGCTGCTCGTCCTGGCCGGGATGGGGCTGGCGGTCGCGGGCGGGGGCGGCATCATGGTCGTGGACGGCTTCGTCGGCATCGGCGTGGGCTGGCGGTGGTACCACGGGGTTCTCGGCGCCGCCGCGATCGTCCTGTCCCTGGAGATGATCAGGTCGTACGTGAAGGCGACGAGACGTGTCCCGGCATGAGGCCGCCGGCTCCCGCACTACGACGACAGCTCCCGTTCGGCGAGGAATTCGTCCAGGAGCGCGAAGAACTGAGGCGATGGCCGGATGACCGTTAGCCGTCAACCCATGGTTGACGTTTGAGGTGCGTCAACCTATCGTTGACGGCATGCAGAGCAACGTACGTCTCGACGACCTCATCATCACGATCAAGGACCGCCACCCCGACGGCGACCCCCTCGGCGAGCTGTCCGACGCCGTCACCCTGGCCGAGCACATCGGCGAGGTCGCCGACCACCTCATCGGCCACTTCGTCGATCAGGCCAGGCGCTCCGGCGCCTCGTGGACCGACATCGGCCGCAGCATGGGGGTCAGCAAGCAGGCCGTGCAGAAGCGCTTCGTGCCCAAGAGCAGCGGCAACGCCAGTTCCCTTCAGGACGACCTGCGCACCTTCTCCCGCTTCACCGACAAGGCACGCAGCGTCCTCGTCAAGGCACAGGAGGAGGCCCGCACCGGCGGCCACGCCCACATCGAGGTCGGGCACCTGGTGCTGGGCCTGCTGCGCGAGCCCGAAGGGCTGGCCGCCACGACCATGGTGGCGCTGGGCGCCTCTTCGGACGCGGTCAGGGACGCCGTCACGGCCGACCTCGGCCCCGGCGACGGGCGGCCCGACCAGCCGGCACCGTTCACCGCGCAGGGCAGAAAGGCCCTCGAACTGGCCGCCCGCGAGGCCCTGCGCCTCGAACACGACTTCGTCGGCACCGAACACCTCCTGCTCGGCATCCTGTCGCTGGACGACGCGCCGGTGGTGCGCACGCTGGCCGGGCTCGGCGTCGCCAAGCAGCCCGCGGAGGCGGAGATCGTGCCCGCGGTCGAACGGATCCTGCGCTCGAAGAACGCGTGAAGGTCGAGGATCCGCTCCAAGAGCATCCAGAGCCGGCCGGCGAGCTGCGCGACCTGGTGACCGAGCTGCAGGGGCCGGGCTCCCCGAGAAGTCGATGACGTGGGTGCAGAACAACATCGCCCGCGACCACGGCAGGCTCTTCGCCGCGCAGGGGGGCAACGTCATCATCCACGGCGACATCGACGACCCGGCTCGGAGAACGACCCGCTCTTCCAGCAGACGGTCCAGGCCGAGGCCGGCTTCGCGTACGGCGTCATCGGAGCGGACCTGCACGTCTTCCAGGACGCGGGTCCCGTCTACACGCTGATCGAGCGGGCGGGACCACTGGCCGTGGACGCCGCCTGGCTGCTCGAACAGCCCAGCAGGCTGCTCGACGCCCGCTACGAGGTCGTCGCCTTCGACGGGCGCGAAGCTGAACTCGCCGACCTGACCTCGTGGCTGGAGGGGCCGCAGCTGGCGGCGCGCTGGTTGCACGGCCCGGGCGGCCAGGGCAAGACCCGCCTGGTGTCCGCGTTCGCCCACCTGGTGGCTGAGCGCGGCTGGAAGGTCGTGACCGCCGCCCACCGTGCCGTCCCCTCCCCCGGGAGCCAGGACCTTCACGACTGCTTCTGCGAACGGTACGGCCTGGCCGTACCGGATACGGTTGCCCCGCCTCGCCTCGCCTCGACGGCCCCGGATCCGACCTCGTGCTGACCCTGCGCATGGCCGCCCTGGCCGCCGTCGACGCACGCACCAGAGGCGTCAGCCCACGTCTCTGGCCGGCGACGTGAGGGGGGCCGGTGGGAGCGCGGCGGGCGGCGGTGCCCGCGATCGTCAGGCTTGGGCGGTCGGTCGGACGACGATCTCGCTGATGTCGACGCCCGCCGGCTGCTCGATCGCGAAGCCGATCGCCGACGCGATGGCCGACGGCGGGATGGCGATCTCGTCGCGCTGCCGGATCATCGCCGCGGCCGTCTCAGGGGCCGCTCCCTTGCCGACGCCCTCCGTGTTGGTGAAGCCGGGTGAGACGAGGGTGACGCGCAGGTCGGGCCCCGACTCCTGGCGAAGCGCCTCGGTCAGCACCTTGACCGCCGCCTTGGTGGCCGCGTAGACGCCCTGGGGCGATTTCACGACGTACGCCGCGGTCGAGGCGACGTTGACGAACTGGCCCGAGCGCTGCCGCCGGAAGACGGGCAGGGCCGCGCCGATGCCGTTCAGCAGGCCCGTGACGTGGGTCGCGACCATCGCGTCCCAGTCGTCCTGGCGCAGGTCGTCGAAGGGTGAGACCGCCATCGTGCCGGCGTTGGAGACCAGGACGTCGAGCCGGCCGTACCGGTCGACCGCCGTGTCCGTGAGCAGCCGCAGATCCTCGCGGCGCGTCACGTCGACGACCTCCCCGACGGCCGCGCCGCCCTGGGCGACGATCTGGTCCACCACTTCGCGCAGCCGGTCCTTCCTGCGCGCGCCGAGCACCAGCCGGGCGCCTCTCTCCGCGAGGTACGTCGCCGTGGCCGCGCCGATGCCGCTGCTGGCGCCCGTGATCGCCACCACTTTTCCCGCGATGCCTGTCATGATCAGCAGTCCTTCCGAAGGTATGTGCGCAGGCCGGCCGATGACCTACAGTGGAAGTGGAGGCGCCACCACTTATTGGCAGCGTAAGTGGGCACGCCTCCGTTTAGCAAACGGAGAGGGGACGACGGGCCGCCGATGAGCCAGAACGCAGCGCGCCCGTTGCGGGCCGACGCGCGCCGCAACCGAGACAAGATCATCACGGCCGCGGCAGGCGTCTTCGCCGAGCAGGGACTGGACGCCCACCTGGAACGCATCGCCAAGGAGGCGGGCGTGGGCACCGCCACCCTCTATCGCAACTTCCCCACCCGGGAGGCGCTGATCGAGGCGGTCTACCGCAACGAGGTGGCCCAGCTCTGCGACGCCGTACCGGATCTGCTCGCGGCGCATCCGCCCTACGAAGCCCTGCGCGCCTGGACGCGGCTCTTCCTCGACTACGTGACCGCCAAGCTCGGCATGGCCGACGCCCTGCGCGCCATCGCGGCCACGGGCGAGAGCCCCTACGGGCACAGCCGGGAGATGATCGAGGACGCCATCACCGCCCTGATGGACGCCTGCCTGGCCGCCGACCTGATCCGTACCGACATCAGCCCGGCGGACCTGGGCGCCGCCCTGGCCGGCATCGCCCTCGGCTCGGCCGCGCCCGAGCAGCGGGAACAGGCCGAACGCCTGCTCGATCTCACCCTGGACGGCCTCAGGGTTCGCTCGTGACACCACTTCCGCCGCGGGGCACGCGAGGGCGTCCCCGCG
The DNA here is from genome assembly GCF_039529435.1 of Nonomuraea maheshkhaliensis. Classification (NCBI taxonomy): domain Bacteria; kingdom Bacillati; phylum Actinomycetota; class Actinomycetes; order Streptosporangiales; family Streptosporangiaceae; genus Nonomuraea; species Nonomuraea maheshkhaliensis. The sequence continues at coordinate 59,830 of NZ_BAAAMU010000048.1, read as the reverse complement.
CCGCCGGGCGGGCGCCGGTCCCGGACGAGGGGCATCGCTAAGATCGCGGGCATGCGAGTCTTCGTCTCGATCGACATGGAGGGAGTCGCGGGCGTCGCGACCCTCGACCAGGCCGTACGCGGCGGCACCGGCTACGCGCGCGCCCAGCGGCTGATGACCGCCGAGGCCGACGCCGCCGTCAGGGGCGCCTTCGACGCCGGCGCCGATGAGGTCGTGGTCAACGACAGCCACGGCAGCATGGACAACCTGCTCCACGCCGAGCTGGACCCGCGCGCCCAGGTGGTGACCGGCTCGCCCAAACCGCTGGCCATGATGCAGGGCATCACGGAAGGCGACGCGGTCGCCCTGCTCGTCGGCTACCACGCGGCGGCAGGCGAGCAGGGCGTGCTGGCGCACAGCTTCTCCGGCGCCTTCCGCGAGATCCGGGTGAACGGCGCGCCGGTCGGCGAGCTTGAGGTCAACGCCCTTCACGCCGCGGCGCTGGGCGTGCCCGTGGGGCTGGTCACCGGCGACGACCTGGTCTGCGCCGCGGCGGCCAAGGCGCTGCCCGGGGTGCTGACCGTGCCGGTGAAGCGGGCGGCGGGCTTCCACGCGGCGACCTCCACGCACCCGTCGGTGGCCGCCGAGCGCATCAGGGCCGCCGCCCGCGACGCCGTGGCCGGTCACGCCGGGCTGGAGTGCCCGCCGGTGCCGGACGGCATGCGCGTCGAGATCGAGTTCACCACCCCGCTGGCCTGCGACTACGCCATGTACGTGCCTGAGGCGCGGCGCCTCGGCGGCGTGGGGCTCGTCCGCGAGGTCGGCAGCACCGAGGACCTGATCCGGCTGATCTCCGCCTGCCTGCACCTGTCGGCCAACGCGACCAGGGACACCGCCGCCGTGGCGGCCCGGCGCTGAACCTCCAGCGCCGCGTACCGGCGATCCGCGTAAGATCTGCTCAATGGGATGGGAGACACTCAAGCGGTGGGGCGCGGACGCCGCCCGCGTCGAGCCGCTCACCGGCGGAGTCGCCAACGACGTGTGGAGTGTGCGCGTCGGCGGGCGCCTCGCGGTCGGCCGGCTCGGCACCAGGAGCGACGCCGACCTCGCGTGGGAGACCGAGCTGCTCCAGCATCTCGACCGCGAAGGTCTGACCGTGCCGGTGCCGATCCCGGCGACGGACGGACGGCTGTTCGCCGACGGCCTGGTGGTGATGACCTACGTCGAGGGCCTGGCACCCGAGACGGACGCCGACTGGCGCCGTGCGGCCGAGGCGCTCCGCCGGCTGCACGAGCTGACGCGGGGCTGGCCGCAGCGCCCGGGCTGGCGGTCGTCGGCCGACCTCCTGCACGCCGAGACCGGGACGAAGGTCGACCTCCGCGCGATGCCCGCAGAAGGCGTCGCCCGGTGCCGGGCGGCGTGGGCGCGGCTCGCCGGGCGTGAGACCTGCGTCGTCCACGGCGACTCCAACAACCTGGGCAACGTCCGGGTGACCGCTGATCGGGTCGCGCTGATCGACTGGGACGAGGCGCACGTCGACGTTCCCGAGCTCGACCTGGTGCTGCCCGGCAACGCCGCCGGCCTGGACGACGCCGCGTACGACGTCGCCGCGCAGGCGTCGGCCGCCTGGGAGGCCGCCGTCTGCTGGGACGACGAGTACGCGGTCAAGCGGCTCGCCGAAGTCCGGGCGATCTGAGCGTCACCCGGCGGCCTTGCGGCTGAGGTCTTCCCAGGCCCGGTACGCCGCCACCCGCTGCTCCAGGCCGGCCAGCACCATGTCGTACGACGCGCTGCCCACGACGAGCCGGCGCGGCGGATCCGCCAGCCCGGCCAGCTCCATGATCACCGGCGCCGCCGTGCTCGGCGCGGGCCCGGCCTCGTCGCCCCACATCTCGATCAGCTGGTCGCGCAGCCCCTGGTAGTGCGGCAAGGGGTCGGTCGTCGTCGTGCCCGTGGTGAACAGGGCGGTGTCGTAGCCGCCCATCTGCACGATGGTGAGCTTGACCCCGAACTGCTCCGCCTCCATGGCCACGGCCTCGGAGATCGAGTCGAGTGCCGACTTGCCGGCCGCGTACAGGCCGGTCATGGGGAAGCCGCCGCCCGTGCCCATCGTCGTGATCTGGAGGATGCGGCCGCCGCCCTGAGCGCGCAGGTGCGGCAGCACGGCCTGGGTGACCCAGAGCGCGCCGAACACGTTGACCGCGAAATGGTCCCTGATCTGCTCTTCCGTCACCTCCTCCACCATGCCGAGCAGCATGGCGCCGGCGTTGTTGACCACGACGTCGAGCCGGCCGAAGGCCGCGACCGCCTTGTCCACGCCCTCGAACACGGCCGCCCGGTCGGACACGTCGAGCGGGAGCCGTACCAGCCGGTCCGGATGCTCGGCGGCCAGGTCGGCGAGCGGCTCGATGTTCCGCGCCGCCCCGATGACCCGATCCCCCGCCTCCAGGGCCGCTTCCGTGAACGCCCGGCCCAGGCCGCGCGACGCACCGGTGATGAACCACACTCGGCTCACTGCAATCCCCTTTGTTCAGATTCGTCGCCAAACGAGACAAGACGCTACGTCTCGTCTCACTAAACTGTCAAGACGGAACGTCTCGTCTCGCATGTGTGGTACGATCCCGGCCATGGTGAAGCAGCCCGACCCCGCCCGCCGCAGTGAGCGCTCCCGGCAGGCCATCCTCGCCGCCGCCCGCGAGCTGGTCTCCGAGGTGGGCTACGCCAAGCTGACCATCGAGGCCATCGCGGCCCGGGCCGGCGTGGGCAAGCAGACCATCTACCGCTGGTGGCCCTCCAAGGGCGCGGTCGTCCTCGACGCCTTCCTCGCCCTGAGCGAGGCCGGGCCCGAGGGGAGCATGGCGCTGCCCGACACCGGCGACGTGGCGGCCGACCTCAAGGCGGTGATGCGGGCGACGGTGGCCGAGTTCGCCGACCCGGCGTTCGAGGGGCCGATCCGCGCGCTCAACGCCGAGATCATCAACGATCCCGCGCTGGCCGCGCAATACCGCGAGAAGCTGGCCGGTCCGGTGGACGAGGCCAAGAAGGAGCGGCTGCGCAGCGCGCAGCGGGCCGGGCAACTCGCCGCCGACGCCGATCTCGACCTGGCCCTCGAGCTGCTGTACGCCCCCCTCTACCAGCGCTGGCTGCTGCGCACGGGACCGCTCACCCCTGACTACGCCGACGCCCTGGCCGAAGCCTTCCTCAGGGCCATGCGCCCGGCCCGCTGACTCAGGCCGGACGGACGCAGAAGGGATGCCCGGCCGGGCTCGCGTACACTCCGGCCTGACTCAGCCGCGTGCCGCCGGCCGCGAGCACTCGCTCGTCCGCGCCCGCCATGTCGTCCGTGGCGAGATCGACGTGCAGTTGTTGTGAGACGCCGCCGGGCCACTGCGGCGGCACGTGCCCGGGGGCGTGCTGGATCACGATCACGGGGAAGCCGTCGATCCGCAGGAAGTGGTGCGTCGCCGTCCTGGTGACCGTGCCGCCGAGCAGCCGGTGCCAGAACGAGCTCTCGCTCTCCGGGTCCCCGGCGTCCACGACGAGTGACAAAAGGCTGAAGGTCATGATGCTCTCCTTGATGTGGATGTGGACACAGCGGTTCAGACGACGGGGATGATGCCGCCGTCCACCCGGTACTGGGCGCCGGTGAGCCAGCGGCCACGGTCCGAGGCGAGGAACGCGATCAGCTCCGCGACGTCCTCGGGCCGGCCGGGGCGCCCCATCGGGACCTTCAGGTGCTCCACGAGCCGCCGCTGCATCTCCTCGACGCTCACTCCCCGGCTGTCGGCCATGTGCCGCAGGTGATCGGCCGCCCCCTCGGTGACGACGAAGCCCGGAAGGACGCACACCACGCGTACGCCGTGCGTGCCCACGGCCGTCGCCAGCTCGCGGCTGTAGGCGTTGAGCGCCGCCTTCGACGCCGCGTACGACGCCTCGGCGGGCTGGGGGAGGTGGCTGGCGATGGAGGAGACGTGCACCACGACGCCGGCGCCGCGCTCGACCATCCCGGGCACCAGGACCCGGTCCAGCCGGACCGCGCTGAGCAGGTTGATCTCCAGGTCGGCCAGCCACGACGCGTCGGACCGCTCCAGGGTCGGCGCCGGCCCGGCCGTCGCTCCGGCGTTGTCGACCAGGACGTCGACGCCTCCGGCGCGCTCCACCACGCGCCGGCCGAGCTCCGCCACCCCCTCCTCGGAGCGCAGGTCGGCGGGGATGAAGGTGGCGGGCAGGTCGTCAGGGGGCGCGGTACGCGAGGCCGTCAGGACGGTGGCGCCGGCCGCGGCGAAGCGTCGGGCCGTGGCCAGCCCGAGCCCCCGGCTCGCGCCGGTCACCAGCACGCGCAGGCCGGCCGGCTCTTTGTCGTCGATCGTCATGGGTGTGACTCCAGCAATAAGGTGAATCGGACTCCGGAAACTCTACACATATACTGAACCGGACTCACATTAGGGAGGACCGTTGCCGTCACCACGTCCGCTGCGCGCCGACGCCCGCCGAAACCGCGAAGCGCTCCTGGCCGCGGCACGGGAGGCGTTCCTCGCCGACGACGACGCCCACGTGGAGGAGATCGCCAGCCGGGCCGGCGTGGCCGTCGGCACGCTGTACCGCCACTTCGACACGCGCGAGGCGCTGGTCGCCGAGGTCTACCGCCAGGAGGTCGCCGACCTCTGCGCGACCCCCGCCCGGCTGCTCGCCGAGCACGCCCCCGACGAGGCCCTGCGCGCCTTCCTGCTGCTGCTCGTGGAGCACGCGGCGGTGAGCAAGGGGATGGGCGAGGCGCTGGAGAGCATCATGGCCACCGACTCGCCGGTCTTCGACGACGCGCGCGAGGAGATGGCCCGCGCCCTCGACGACCTCCTCGCCGCCGGAGTCGCGGCCGGCCTGCTCCGCGACGGCGTCAGCGGACGCGTCCTGCTGCGCGGCCTCGGCGGAATCTGCTCGATGCGCGCCAACGGCTGGCAGGAGGACGCGATCCGCATCGCCACGATCCTGTACGACGGCCTGCGCCACGGCGCGGCGTCCACCGGATCGCACCCGTGACACAACCATGACACGGCGCTGACCAGGCGGGGACACCGGCGGCCGACAGTGGTGGAGGCCCGGTCCCGGGTGACGGGACCGGCGCTCCCCCGTGCCACTGAGGAAGGCTGATCGATCGTGACTGAACGCGTGCGCGTGGCTGTGCTGGCGGGCGGGCCGTCCGCCGAGCACGAGGTGTCGCTGCAGTCGGCGCAGGCGGTGCTGGACGCTCTGCCGAGAGACCTGTACGACCCCGTCGCCGTCATCATCGACCGGCAGGGCAGATGGCCCGCGCACTTCGGCCGCGACCGGGCGGACGTGGTCTTCCCCGTGCTGCACGGGCCGTTCGGCGAGGACGGCGTCGTCCAGGGCCACCTGGAGACGCTGGGCATCCCGTACGTGGGCTGCGGCGTCCTGGCCTCGGCCGTGGCCATGAACAAGGTCGCGATGCGGCGCGCGTTCCTCGCCGAGGGCATCCCGGTGCCCCCTTACGTGTGGTTCACCGAGCACGAATGGCGTGCCACCACCGACCCCTGGGGCCTGGTGAAGCCGCTCGACTGGCCGATGTACGTCAAACCGGCCGGCCTGGGCTCCTCCATCGGCATCTCCCGGGTCACCACCATGGACGAGCTGCGCGCCGGCGTGGAACTGGCGCTCACCCACGACCGGACGGTCGTCGTCGAGCAGGAGGTACGCGCCCGCGAGCTCATCTGCGGCGTGCTGGGCGACCACGACACCCCGGACGCGTCGGTGCCAGGCGAGCTCATCGTGCCCGGCGCCTGGCTGGACTACGAGGCCAAATACCTCAGCCAGGCCGAGATCGCCACGATCCCCGCCGAGCTGCCGGAGCGGGTGGCCGAGGACGTACGCGAGCTGTCCCTGCGCGCCTTCCGGGCCATCGACGGCTACGGCCTGGCCAGGGCCGACTTCCTCTACGAGGGGGACACCGGCCGCCTCCATCTGCTGGAGATCAACACCATGCCCGGCTTCACGGCCCGCTCCGTCTACGCCAGGGCGTGGGCCGCGAGCGGCGTCCCGTACCCGGAGTTGCTGCGCCGCCTCATCGACCTCGCGTTCGCCAGGAGCGGCTCGTGATCCCCATGACGCTGGAGGAGATCGCGCAGGTCGTCGGCGCGACCCCGTACGACGTGGGCGACCCGGGGGCGCTGGTGACGGCGCCGGCGGCGGTCGACTCGCGCGAGGTGGTCCCCGGCGGCCTCTTCGCCGCGACGGTCGGCGCGCGGGTGGACGGGCACGACTACGCGGGCGTCGCCATGGCGGCCGGCGCGGTCGCCGTGCTCGCCTCCAGGCCCGTCGGCGTGCCCGCGCTGGTGGTCGAGGACGTCCAGGTCGCGCTCGGCCTGCTGGCCAGGCACGTGCTCGGCCGCATCGGCCCGGTCGTGATCGGCCTGACCGGCTCGGTGGGCAAGACCACCACCAAGGACCTGCTGGCCCAGGTGCTCGAACGGCACGCGGCGACGGTCGCCACCGACCGCTCGTTCAACAACGAGCTCGGGCTGCCGCTCACCGTGCTGCGCGCCGACGCGGGCACCCGCTACCTGGTGCTGGAGATGGGCGCGGGCCGCAAGGGCGACCTGACGTACCTGACCGGCATCGCGCCGCCCCAGGTCGGGCTGGTGCTCAATGTCGGCAGCGCGCACGTGGAACGCATGGGAGCCGGGCCCGCCGACATCGCCGAGGCCAAGGGCGAGCTGGTCGCGGCCCTGCCTGCGGACGGGTTCGCGCTGCTCAACGCCGACGACCCGTACGTCATGGGCATGGCGGGCCGCACGAAGGCCCAGATCGTGCGCTTCGGCCGGTCGCCGCAGGCGGCGGTGCGGGCCGGGGACGTGCGGCCGGCCGGGCGCGGGCGGACCGCGTTCGAACTGGTGACGCCCTCCGGGCGGGCCCCCGTCGAGCTCGACCTCATCGGCGAGCACCAGGTGGCCGCCGACGAGGCGGCCGCCGCCGTCGCCACCGTGCTCGGGCTGGACACGCGCGAGATCGCCGCCGGGCTCAACGCGGCCCGGCGGCGCTCGTCCGGCCGGCTGGAGATCGTCGAACGAGCCGACGGCGTCACCGTCGTCGACGACGCCTACAACGCCAGCCCCGAATCCATGCGGGCCGGGCTGCGCGCGGCCAGGGCCCTGGCCGGGAACCGGCGCAGCGTCGCCGTGCTCGGCGCGATGGGACAGCAGGCGGACGTCTCCCGCGCCCGGCACACCGAGATTGGCCGGCTCGTCGCCGAACTCGGCTACGACCTGCTGATCGCGGTCGGATCGGGAGATCCGGTCGCGCTGGCCGGCGAGGCGGCCGCCGCGAGCCGGAACGTGTCCGTCCACGCCGTCGAGGACGTGGCCGGGGCGATCACGCTGGCCACGGCCCTGATCCAGCCGGGCGACGTGGTGTTCGTCAAGGCCTCCAGCGAGGTCGGCCTCGGGGCCTGCGCCCGCGCGCTGGCCGGCGCCTGACCGCCCGCGCGGCACCGAGCCCATCATGCACACGAGAGCGAAACGGAGTTCCATGCGCGCCATCGGCCTCATCGGCGGGTTGAGCTGGGAATCGACGGTGATCTACTACCAGATCATCAACCAGCGGGTACGCGAGCGGCTCGGCGGCAGCCACTCCGCCGACAGCCTCATCTGGTCGGTCGACTACACCACCGTCGAGAACCTCATCTTCGCCGACCGCTGGGACGAGGTGAGCGCGCTGCTGACCGAGGCGGGCGGGAAACTGGAGCGGCTCGGCGCCGAGGTCCTGCTCATCTGCAGCAACACCTTCAGCCGGGTGAGCGACGACGTGGCGCGGGCCGCGAACGTGCCCGTGCTGCACATCGCCGACGCCGTGGGCGCCGAGGTGCGCGCCAGGGGGATGCGCAAGGTCGGCCTGCTGGGCACGCGTTTCACCATGGAGCAGCCCTTCTACCGCGATCGGCTGGCCGCGCACGGCTTCGACGTGGTCGTACCGGGGCGGGAGCAGCGCGAGCTCGTCCATCGCGTGATCTTCGAGGAGCTGGTGCGCGGGGTGCTGCGGGAGCCGTCCAGGGACGCCTACGCCCGCATCGTCGCCGACCTGGCGGACGACGGCGCCGAAGCCGTCATCCTCGGCTGCACGGAGATCGAGCTGCTGATCGGCGAGAAGGACACCCCCGTCCCTGTGCTGCCGAGCGCCCGGCTGCACGCGGAGGCCGCGGCCGCCTTCGCCCTGGCCGGCCCCTTGATCGACCCTGCCCTTGATCGGCCCGGCTTCGGCCCACTAGCCTGATCGCCGTTTCTGCCGGAACGGCGGGCGGACGATCGCGCCACGCCGCCATGAGAGCTCGGGGGCCGACCGACGATGAGCGCGGAAGAGGACTTCAAGCAGGTCGGCGCGGAGCTGGCCGACCTGGGGGTACGGATCTCCAGGATGATGGGCCGGCCCGCGCTCAAGGACCAGGCGGGCAAGGTGTTCGCGAGCCTGCAGCGCGACGGGGCGATGGTGTTCCGGCTGGTCAGGGAGACGCCCGAACACGCGGCCGCGCTGCGGCTGGCCGGAGCCCGCCTGTTCGACCCCTCGGGGCAGGGCAGGGAGATGAAGGACTGGGTGGTCGTGCCGCACGCCTCGGCCGGGCAGTGGACGGACCTGGCCGAGGCCGCCCTCAGCCGCCCGCGCTGATCGGCGGGCACTGGCCGGCTTCCTGATCGCCGCCCGAGCGCTGGAGCACCACAGGACCCGGAACAAATGTCAGCCGGCTCGGCTACGGTGATCCGCCATGAGTGATCATTTCCCGCCGGCCGAGGACGTCCTGGTCCTCCCCGAGCACCTGCGCCGAGACCTGCACCTGCGACGGGGCGGCGTGCTGTCCACCGAACCGGGCGTCTTCGACCGGGCGCTGGGCGAGGTCGCGCCCGGCGACACCGTCGGCCCCGCTGCCGCGGACGTGGCGGCGAAGCTGGCCGACGAGCACCGCGGCCACATCAAGGCGGTGCTGTCGGCGGCCGCGAGTGACCCGGCCCTGGTCGCGCACGCGCGGGCGTACCTCGGCGGCGCCGACGACCCCGCCGGGGCGGCGGCGATCGCGTCGATCGTCGCCGGCGTGCGGGGAGGCAACGAGACGCCGCGCACCTTCACCGACGGCTGGATCGCCTCCCACGGGCTCGCCTTCGCCGCCTGCGCGCTGGCCGAGCTGACCGCCGTCGACTCCTTCGGGAAGGGCCTGCGCCCGACGGACGCCCTCCGGCAGATCGACTCGGTCAGCCTGCGCCGGGTCCGCGGGCTGCTGGCCCTCTGCCCCGAGGAGGAATACCTGCGGGCGGTCGAACGGCTGGCCGCGCACCGCGGCACCCGCACCCGGCGGTTCGTCGTCTCCTACCTGGTGCCCACCCGCGACGACTGGATGGACGAGTGCTGCGCCGAGCCGCCGTCCGCCGAGTGGGGTTCCAACGCCTTCTATCGCGAGCGGCTGTGGGCGTCGGTGAGCACGCCACGGCACCTCGAACTGCTCGGCTGGCGGCTGGAGGACTCCGACTTCGACGCGCTCACGTACGGGATGCGCGCCACGATGGCCGACGGCCTGGGGGCGGCGGTCGCCCCGGTCCTGGTCGACGCCTGGGACCGGCTCAAGATCTACACGCGGTGGCGGGAGCCGTTCGTCGAGCTGATCTCCCTGCTGCCCAGTGATGAGGCGTTCGAGCTGCTGCTGGAGCGATACGAGCGGGAGTTCGCGGGTGCGCACCTGCGGGCCGCGATGGAGCGGTTCCCCGTACGGGCGGCGCGGGTGCTGTCCAGGGTGGCCGCGAGCGACTCGACGTCGGCGCTGCTCGCCGCCGGGCTGCTCCGCACGCACCTCAAGGCCCGTCCCGAGCTGTCCGGTCCGGCCCCGGCGCCGCGGGTTCCGGACGCGCCCGCCGCGGACGTCCCGGCGGTGCTGACCGCGCCGGGCCGGGCGCCCCGGCTGCCCGCCTACGCCGAGCCCGACCTCCTGCCGCAGGTGCTGCTCAAGGGCGGTGGCCTGGCCCTGCCCGCCGCCGCGACCAGGCGGCTCGTCGCACTGGCCAAGAAGCAGGACGAGTCGCTGGACGCGGTGCGCGACGCCTGCGACCGGCGCTCGCTGGCCGATCTGGGCTGGGCGCTGTTCCTGCACGGCGACGCCTGGGCGCTGGCCGCGCTGGGCCTGCTCGGCGACGACCGGACGGCCCGCGAGCTGGCCGCCCTGATCCCCGGCTGGGTGAGGCGGGGCACCAAGGCCCGTGCGGTCAAGGCGGTCGAGGCCATCGCCCGGATCGGCACCCCGGAGGCCCTGGACGTGCTGGCCGAACTGGCGAAGAAGGCCCCGGACACCACGGTCAGGGACGCCGCGGCGAAAGCACGCCCGTGATACCCGGCCGGAGGAGGGGCCCGGCGTGCCGGCCGTCGAGATCGAACTCCCACCAGGCGCGCTCGACGAGGCCGCCGCTCCCGGCCGGGTCGCGGAACAGGCGCGGCCGGCGACCGGCCGCTCAAGGCGTGATCGGGTCCCGCAGGAACGCGGTGACCAGTTCCTGGTACCTGGCGGGCTGCTCGTGGGCGATGTCGTGCCCGGACCCGTCGATCTCGCGGAAGGTGGCGTTCGGCAGGACGTCGGCGTACTCGCGGGCGACCTCGGGCGCCAGATAGTCGCACGAGCCGAGCAGCACCAGCACGGGCACGGCCACCCGGCGCAGCGCGGGCCGGGGGTCGGCGACCCGGCGGGCATCGCGCGAGGTCATGGCGTTGGCCCAGAACCCCAGCCCCGGCTGCGGCGCCCGCAGCGGCCGGCCGGGGCAGCCCGCGCGCATGTCGAGCTCGCCGACGAAGGACTGGAACTCGCCGTCCATCGCCTCGTCCGGCAGCAGCGCGTGCGCCGCGCGTGGCCCCGCGACCTCGACGAGCGCGGCGCCGAGCAGCATCCGCGGGTGGCGCTCCCACAGCGCCCGGTTCTGGTCGCGCAGCCCGCTCTCCGTCAGGTGCCGGTTGTCCGGGAAGGCGGGCGACCACATGGTTCCCGGCGAGGCCACGACCGCGCGGGCCACCCGGTCCGGGTGCGCGGCCAGGTAGGCGGCGACGAGCTGACCGCCCCATGAGGTGCCGGCCAGCACGACCCGGTCGGCGCCGATCGCGGCCCTGACGGCGTCCAGGTCGGCGACGTGCCGGGCGACCGTGTAGCCGCCCACGTCGGGCAGGCGGCTGGACAGGCCCGCGCCCACCTGGTGGTAGGCGTACACGTCGAAGCCCTCGGCGGCGAGCGCGGGGGCGAGTGGCGACGGCGCGGTGTCCGGCGCGCCCGGCCCGCCGTGGAGGAGGATGACCGGCGTGTCCCGGCGCTCGCCCCGCGCGGGGGTACGGGTGTAGGCGATGTGCGAGCCGGTCGGCAGGTCCCAGTACCGCGTTCCCGGCCCGGCGACGATCGGCCGGGACGGTGGCCGGCCGGACAGCAGGCCCGCGAGGGGTACGGCGGCGGCCGTCAGCAGCAGTCCGGCGACCGCGATCGGCAGCAGGCGCCGCACCCGTGGGCCCGCCACCCGCCGCAGCGCCGACCGGCACAACCACCAGGTGAGGCCCGCCAGCATCGACGCGCCCACGGCGAGCGCCACGTACCGGTTGCCACTCGCCGCGGCCGCCGCCCACAGCGCGCCGAGCCCCGCCCCGAGCCCGACCGGAACCGTCAGGACGATGAGCAGTCCGGCCGCTGCCTTCGCTCCCGCTCCCGCGCGCCCGCTGCCCGCTGAACGGCCCGGCCCACCGTGCGAATCGCTCATGTCAGATCAACGTCTGATCGGGTCGTTTTTCTCCGCTGCTCCGCAGACCGGTCGGACACTGTCAGCGACCGGCGGCGGCCTCCGCCCGTTCGGCCAGCGTCCGGGCCAGGTCCACCACGATGGCGCGGCGGCGCGCGATGGCCCGCTCCTGGTCCGCCTCGTCCAGGATGAGGCGGCGCAGTTGCGGCACGGAGAAGTTCCACGCCACCAGGCCCAGGATGGTGAACAGCCAGTCCTGGGCCGTCTCCCGGTCCTCCAGGCCCGCCTCCAGCAGGCCGTCCACGTTCCCGCGGTAGAACTGCAGGCGTTCCTCTCCGCCCTCGATCCGGTCGCCGTCGGTCTCCAGGGACTCCCACAGCAGCAGGCGGATCAGCTCCGGATGCTCGGCGTACCAGTCGAACAGCAACCCCACCGACTCGGGCAGCGCTCGGGGGTCGAGGGTCACCGCGTGGCAGATCTCGTCCATCTTGGCCCGTACGACCTGGCCGAACAGCTTCTCCTTGCCACCGAAGTAGAGGTAGATCGCCTGCTTGTTGGCCTGCGCGGCGGCGGCGATGCGGTCGATCCTGGCGCCGGCCAGCCCGTGCTCGGCGAACTCGGCGGTAGCGGCCTGGAAGATCCGCTGCCGGGTCGCCTCCGCGTCGTATCTCATGCGGCAATTAAACCATCCAGTTGACTTTTTCGGCTACCAGGGCCAGAGTCTAAACCAACCAGATGGTTTATTTTTGAGAGGGACCACTCATGACCACGACCACGCTCGCCCCCATGCCGACCGGCTCTCCCCTGCCCACAGCACTGAAGGGCCGTACCGTAATGATCATCGGCGGCAGCTCCGGCATCGGCCTGGCCGCGGGCGCGCTGCTGACCTCGGTCGGAGCCCGGGTCGCGCTCGTGGCGCGCGACCCGGGCCGTCTGGAGGCCGCCCTCGACCACCTACGCGCGACGCCCGGCGCCTCCGCGCTCGGGATCTCCGCCGACGGCAACGACGAGAGCGAGGTGGAACGGGCGCTCGACCAGGTGGGCGAGGTGGACCACGTCCTGGTGACGGCAGGTTCCATCTCCGGCGGAGCACTGCTGGACACGCCGCGCGACCAGGTCGCCGCCGCCGTGGACGGACGCATCTGGGGCCCGTACGGCGTCGCCCGCGCCGCCGCCCCCCGCCTGCCCGCCGGCGGTTCGATCACCCTCACCTCGGGCCTCTACCTGGTGCGCCCCGTCCCGGGAGCGGCCGCGAGCATCGCCGGCATCGGCGCGGTGGAAGCGCTGACCAAGGCGCTGGCGGTGGAGCTGGCGCCCCGGCGGCTGCGGGTCAACGCCGTCCGCTACGGGGCGATCGACACGCCGCTGTCGCGTGCGGTGATGGGGCTGGCCGACGACGCGGCGGTGGCGGCCGCCGGGCAGGGACTGCTGATCGGCCGGCTCGGCACGGCGCAGGAGGCGGCCTCGGCGGCGCTGTTCCTCATGGCGAACAACCTCATCACGGGCACGGTGCTCTCCGTCGACGGCGGCCAGGCCCTGGCGTGACGCCCTGCCGCCGCCGGCGAATCGGCCGCGCACCCGCGCGTCCTCACGGCAGGTTGAGCTGCCAGGAGACGCCGAAGCGGTCGTTGACCCAGCCGAAGCGGGTGCTGAAACCGTAGGAGCCGAGCGGCATCAGCGCCTGCCCGCCCTCGACGAGCGCGCCGTACAGCCGCTCCAGCTCCTCCTCGCCGCCGCACGTGACGTACAGCGACATCGACGGCGTGAACTCGAAGTCGTGCTTGACGTTGCTGTCGATGCACATGTGCTCCTGGCCCGCCAGGGTGAAGCGGGCGAGCTTGATCGTGCCCTCCTTGCCCTGCTCGCCGGGGCCGTAGCGCTCGGCATGGACGACCTTGGCGTCGTCGAAGAGCGAGACGTAGAAGTTCATCGCCTCCTCCGCGTCGCCCTTCTGGAACATGAGGAAGGGGGTCACCTTCTGCTGCGGCGGCGCGGGCGGCTGCTCCTCGGGGGCGTAGAAGGCGGTCGTCATGGCGACGGCGGCGGCGACCTCGCCGGCCGGCGCGCCCGCGGCCTGGTGGGCCTCACCCCAGGCCTGGCAGCTGCCGGTGATGTAGGCGCGGCCCTCCTCGGTCTTGTGGAAGGTGGCCTCGTCGACCCGCTCGCCGCCGCGCAGGTGGAGGGCCAGGCCGAGCAGCGCCAGGTCCCAGCCGACGCCGACCGCGCCGGGGCCGAACTGTCCCCAGAACTCCGGCGGCACCTCAGCCGTGTGGCGCAGTTCGAGCTCGGTGCCGCCGTCCTTGCCGGTCAGGCGCACCTCGACCTCGGAGAAGCCGGGGTCGGGGCCGAAGAGCCAGCTGACCCTCAGCAGGCTCGGCGGCTCGCACTGCAGGATCTCGCCGCCGGCGTTGCCCTCCAGCTGGTACGTGCCGCCCAGCCGCAGATCGCCGCTGACGGGCAGGAACCAGCGGGAGAGCCGGTCGCCGTCGGTGCACGCCTGCCAGACGTCCTCGACCTCGGCGTCGTAGTGGCGCCGCAGCACCACGACCTTGCGTTCGCCGTCGAGCAGTTCCCTGTGCGCCTGGGTGAGCTCGTCGATGATCTTTTTCACTTGTCCTCCGTATCGTCTTTCCTGCGGCGTTCTCGCCTGCCGCGGGCCAGCTCCGTCGCCAGGGCGTCCAGGCGTTGCTCCCAGAACCCGCGGAAGCGTTCCAGCCAGAGATCGACCTCCTGCAGCGGGCCCGGCTCGACGGCGTAGAGCCGCCGGGTGCCCTCGGCCCGCACGCTGGCGAACCCGTTGTCGCGCAGCACCCGCAGGTGCTGGGAGACGGCCGGCTGGGAGATCCCGAACTCGCGCTGGATGACAGCGGTCACCTCGCCGGAGCTCTGCTCGCCGCCGGCGAGCAGCTCCAGGATCCGGCGACGCACCGGATCCCCGAGAACGTCGAAAGCGTGCACGACCAGAGTATTTCAGTGCGGCCTTATATAAGTCAATCCTTAGTCATCGAGGCCGCGGGCGCTCAGCGCCTCCCCCAGCGCGTCGGCGTGCCGCAGCGAACCCACCACCAGCGGCACCGCGAACGCCCGCACACTGCGCTCGACGCCCCTGGCCCGCTGCGCCTCCCTGACGCGCGTGGCCAGCTCCGCCACCACCGGCACGCTGCGTATGGTCAGCGACAGCAGCAACGACAGCCGGAACGGGTCCAGCCCGACGAACCTGGCCGGCGACAGGCAGCGCTCCAGCGCCGCCATCATGGCCGAGGCGCGGGTGGTGAGCGTCACCAGCCCGGCCAGCGCCACCGCCAGCACCACCCGCAGCACCGTGGACAGCGCCCCCTGCAGATCGACGAACACCCACTGCATCCCGAACAGCGCCACCGCGAACCAGCGCACCGGCTTGACCTGCGCCCACGCCGCCGCCGGGCCCACCCGCGACAGCGCGTACAGGCCCGCCACCACGACCGCCGCCACCCCCAGCGCCGGCGGCGAGCCCAGCAGCACCAGCACCGTGCACGCCCCGGCCAGCCCGGCCAGCTTGACGCCGGCCGGGAGGCGGTGCAGCGGCGAGGAGCCGGGGACGTACGCGCCGAGCAGGCCGTTCACGCCATCAGCTTCCGGTAGAAGGAGATGGCCTCGTCAGGGGCGCCGTCGGCGACGACGCGGCCCTCGTCGATCACCAGCACCCGGTCGAAGCCCGCCAGCAGCGGCAGGTCGTGCGTGACCACCAGCACCTGCTGCGGCATCTCGCGCAGCAGGGCGGCGACCTGGCGGGAGTGGCGCAGGTCGAGCAGCGTGGTCGGCTCGTCCATGACCAGGATCCGCGGCTCCAGCACCATGACGGAGCACAGCGCCAGCAGCTGCTTCTGGCCTCCCGACAGGTGGTGGGCGGGATGGTCGGCGTGGCCGGCCAGGCCGTAACGGCCGAGGACCTCGTGCACGCGCTGCTCGACCTCCGCACGCGGCAGCTTGCTGCGGCGCAGGGAGAAGGCCACGTCCTCGGCCACGGTGGGCATCACGATCTGCGCGTCGGGGTCGGTGAAGACGAACCCGACACCGCGCCGGATCCGCGGGCCGTGGCGGCGGGTGTCCAGCCCGAGCACGGTGACGCTGCCGGAGGTCGGCACGGCCAGGCCGTTGATCAGGCGGGCCAGCGTGCTCTTGCCCGAGCCGTTGGCCCCGACCACGCCGACGCGGCTCTCGGGCAGGGAGGCGGTCACGCCGCGCAGCACGTCGCGCTCCCCCAGGCGAACGTGCACGTCGGCGAAGTCGATGCTCATCTCAGACCACCTCGGACGGGGCGGCAGGCGCCGGTGTGGTGCCCATCTCACACCACCTCGAACAGCGCGGCCACGCCCAGCCCGCCGCCGACCGCGGCCGCCGCCAGGCCGAGCGTTCCCGAGGGGGTGCCGGCGCGTACGAGCCTGGAGAACAGCCTGGTCACCACGACCGCACCGGTCGCGCCCCAGGGATGGCCCAGTGCCAGCGCCCCGCCGTCGGCGCACACCCGCTCGTCGTCGGCGCCCAGCGGATCCAGCCCGAGCGCGTCGGTGACCGCGAGCACCTGCGCCGCGAACGCCTCCACGATCTCCACCGCCGCGACCCGTTCCACATCCACCCCCGTACGCTCCAGCACCCGCCTGATCGCGGGCACCGCCCCCCAGCCGGGCAGCGCGGGATCGCACCCCACGACGGCTCCGGCCAGCAGCCGCATCCCCGGCAGGTCTCCGCGCGACCGTTCCGGCACGAGGGCCACGGCGGCGGCGCCGTCGCTGACCGGGGAGGAATTGCCGGCCGTCACTGTACCGTCAGAAACAAAAGCCGCAGGCAGCCGGGCCAGCGACGCCGCCCGCAGCGGGCGCGGGCGCTGGTCATCCGACCGGCCGCCGATCGGGACGATCTCCCGCTCGAACCGCCCGGCCGCGCGGGCGGCCAGGGCTCGGGCGTGGCTGCGGCAGGCGTAGGCGTCCTGCCGTTCCCTGCTGACGCCGCGAGCCGCCGCCAGCGCCTCCGCCGCCGGGCCCATGTCCGGGTCGGGACGGCCATCGGGGACGAAGGGCGCCCGCTCGTACGGCTCCGCCGCGCCCCTGAACGTGCGCAGCGGCGCGGTCGAGGCGCTTTCGGCCCCGCCGGCGATCACCAGGTCCATCTCCCCCGCGCGTACGGCCTGCCCGGCCAGCAGGATCGCGGCCAGGGCGCTGCCGCACTGCCGGTCCACGGTGAGCCCCGGCACCTCGTGCCCCAGGCCGGCGGCCAGCGCCGAGATCCTGGCCACGTTGCCGCCGGGCCCCATGCAGTTGCCGAGCACGACGTCATCCACCCGCCGCCCGGCCAGGCCCCCAGCCGAGTTCCCAGCCAGGTCCCCAGTCACGTCGGGGGCCGGCTCCCCGGTCACGTCCGCGACCACGGCCGCGATCACCGGTGCGGCCAGCCGGTCGACGCTCAGCTCCCGGTACGCGTGCCCCGCCGTGCCGATCGGCGTGCGCCGGGCGGCCACCACCACAGGTGTGTCGCCCATGTCAGACCAGCCGCCGCAGCTCGTCGCCCGGCTGGCCCGCCAGCTCGGCGGCGAGCAGTGCCTCCACCTGGGCCCTGGCCGGCTTGCCCGTGCCGGTGCGGGGCAGGTTCGGCACCGCGTACCAGCGTCGGGGCCGCTGGGCGACGTCAAGCCGTCCCCGGGCGGTGGCCTCAAGCAGCGCACGTGGGGGCGGCGGCGCGGCCTCGATGATCGCCGTCACCACCGCGCCCAGGGACGGGTGCGGCGAGCCGACCACCACGATGTCGCCCACGCCCGGCACCTTGCGCAGCACCTCTTCGACGTCCTCGGGCACGACGGTCGCGCCGCCGGTCTGGATCGCGCCGCCGCCACGCCCGCGCACCCGCAGCACCTCTCCTTCCCGGTACGGCTCCGCGACGTCGCCCACGCTCACCCAGCCGGCCCCGTCACGCCGCAACGGCCCGGCCGCGCCGCCCAGGTACCCCTCGGCCAGCCACGGCGACCGCACCCAAACCTCACCCAACGGTCCCTCCGCCGGACCGGACGCGCCGGCCAGCCCTTCCACCTGCCGGACGTCGATCTCCACGCCGGGAAAAGGACGCAACCCGCCACCATCGGCGTCCACCGCAACGAACGACAACTCGGTCGCGCCGTAGTAGGCCACCACCCGCACCCCGGCCCGCGCCGCCGCTGCCCGGACGTCAGGGTCGAGTGCCGCGCCGCCGACCACGGCCGTACGCAGGGAGCCGGGCCGTTCGAGCACGTCCGGCAGCCGGTGCGGCACCAGGTGCACGACGGTGGCCCCGTCCAGGAGCGCGTCCAGCGACCCGCCGGGCCAGCGGCCGGGCACCACCGCCGTCACGCCGGCGGCCAGGGCGTGCAGGGCGGCGAAGGAGTAAAGGGAGGAAAGCAGCGGCCCCGGCACCAGCACCACGTCATCAGGGCCGATGCCGGTCAGGTCGTTCAGGTGCGGGAAGGAGCCCGTCCACGACCTCCGGCTGCGTACGACCGCCCGGGGCCGGCCGGTGCTGCCGGAGCTGAAACACGCCCACGCCCGATCCCCAGGCCGGGGCTCATGCACCACAGGAGCGCCGGCCACGTACGGCAGAGGCTCGTCCACCAGGAACGGAGCCTCCGACCCTGCGGCGCCCGCCCAGCGCCCGGCGTCCCACGTGGGGTCGCCCACCAGGGGTGTGGCCCCAGCCAGGTCGGCCGCCAGCGCGGCGACGAGCAGCTCGACCGGATCGGCCAGGCCGATCCCGACGAGCGCGCCGGGGCCCGCGCCCCGGTCCAGCAGGTGGCGGGCGACGCCGTTGATCTTGTCGGCGAGCTCCTCGTACGTCAGCTCGCCCAGGGGGCCGCGCACCGCGAGCCGGGAAGGGCGCTCGGCGGCGTGCGACATCACGTATTGCGCTACGGGCATGGAAGGGTCAACGCCCCCCGGCGCGGAGTCGTTCCTGGTGCACGGCCGGCACCGCGTCCGGATAGGCCCGCTGCACCCCTCTGGCCACGACGGCGGCCAGCACCACCTTGATCAGGTCACCCGGCAGGAAGACCAGCGTGAGCTGCGCCGCACTCACCAGCGAGACTCCGGTGACCAGCGCCTGAACGGGAATGCCGAACAGGTAGACCACGCCCATGCCGCCCACCAGGCACGCCGTGAGCAGCGGGACGATGCCGGGGCGTCGGCCCGCCCGCTCGACCAGCCAGCCGGTCACCGCCGCGCCCGGGATCCACCCGATCAGGAATCCCGCCGACGGCGCGGTGAAGACGGCCAGCCCGCCCCGCCCGCCGGCCAGCAGCGGCAGCCCCGCCGCGACCAGCACCAGCAGCACCACCACGGCCAGCGCCGCCCGCCACGAGCCGAGGATCGTGCCCGCCAGCATCACGCCGAGCGTCTGCAGCGTGATCGGGACCACGTTGCCGAAGACGTTCAGCGTGCCGGGCAGGCCGAGGACCGCGATCAGCGCCGCGAACACCGCCACCCTCGCCAGGTCCCCCGTGGGGAACCGGCGCTGCTTTCCTGCATTCGTCATGGGGTCGATCCCACACCACAACGGTCACGCGGGGGCATGGAGGTATCCCACAACAATCCCGCCGATCATCTGCGAGGATCGCTACCGCCTCCGCCACCGGGTGTGTCAGCCGCCTGGAGGAGCGCCCACGGAGGGCTCGGTGAGCAGCGCGGCCGCCCAGAGGAACACCTTGGGGTCGCCGAGACCCGAGCTGGTCAGCCATCGAGCGGCCCGGTGCGCGTCCTGCTCGTCCTGGATCAGCCCGTCGGGGCCCGGCCGGACCCCGACGGCCTGGCGAACCACGGTGACGAGGTCCACGCAGCTCCAGGCGTGCCAGGTTCCGACGTCGAAGCCGACCAGTTCGAAACCCAGTCGCCTCTCGCCGGGGCCGGGGAACGTCTCACGCCGGTCAACCCGTTCGTTAAGGCTGCCGTCCCAGCCTCTGTCGGCGATGTCGGCCACCAGCGCCGGGGCATCGGCGGCAGCGAAGCCGACCCCGAGCACGTGAAAGTTCGACCGGCCCGCCCGATCCCGGGCGGTCTCCGCCTCCTGGGGGCTGGAGAACCAGTGATCCCAACCATCGGGATCCGCCGGCATCAGCTCCACGACGCAGTCGCTCATCGACAGCAGCCGAGGACCGGGAAGACCGTTCTCCTGCCAAAAGGGGAAATCACACACTGTGGCGACCCGATAGCCGGCCAGGACGTAACCCGATTCCATCGCGCCATCCTCGCTCAGCGGCCGGCACGCCCGTCAACGCATTTCGCGGCGCCTTGCCTGGATGCGGGCCTTCATCGGCTGCCACGGCGAGGCGTCGAACAGCAGCATGATCGACACGATCTTGTCGCCGTCCAGGCGGAAGTGCTCGGCCGTGCGCTGGGTCCCGACCGGCGTCGCGGTGTGCACGTCGTACACCAGGGTCGCCTCCGTGCCGCCGTACAGTTCGCTGATCAGCTCGACGCCGGTCACGATGGAGACGAACCCCGGCAAGGTCGCCAGATGGCCCGTCCGGTCGTCGGAGGCGATGAACGGGCTCTGGAAGCGGAACGGCTCCCCCAGGTGTTCCGCCGCCGCGGACACCTCGCCGCGGAAGCTGGTCTCGTGGTAGCCGCGCACGGCGCGGCGGGTCTGGTCCCGGGCGGTCGTGGTCATGGCCGTTGTCCGATCTGGCGCAGGTGGTCGGCGAGGCGATGCTGGTTGGTGGCCGGCCGCAGGCAAAGGTCGCGCAGTACGGCCAGCTCACCAGGCGTGAACCCGTGGAACATCGCCCGCATGGCACGGTGCGACGGCTCGCGGAACGCCTCCATCCACGCCCGCCCGTCAGGGGTGATCTCGGCCAGGACCGAACGCCGATCCTTCGGGTCGGGGACCCGGCGGACCAGCCCGTTGTGCTCCAGCGTGTCGACCAGGCCGGTGGCGTTGCGGGAGCTGACCCCGGCGGTGCGGGCCAGCTCCCCGACGCTGATGCCGTGCTCGCTGTTTCGCCAGAGTCAGGCGGCCAGGCGCAGGGCGCGGGCCACGTCGGCGGTGGCCGCCGACGTCTCCGTGGCGGTGTAGCCGTCGCGCATGGAGGTGTCGAGGTCCTTCAGCCCGTTGCCGCTGAGCGTGATCACGACGCGCAGGCCCGGCTCCAGCTCACCCTTCGCGTGCCGGTCGAGCAGCCCCGCCACCCCCGCCGCCGAGGCCGGCTCGGCGAAGACGCCGTCGCGGCGGGCGAGCAGCCGGTAGGCGGACAGGATCTGCTCATCGCTCACCGCCCCGATCAGCCCGCCGGACTCGTCGCGGGCGGCGATCGCGCCGTCCCAGGTGGCGGGGTGGCCGATGCTGATGGCGCCGGCCACCGTACGGGGCTCGGCGACGGGCGCGCCGTGGACGAGCGGGGCGGCTCCGGCCGCCTGGAAGCCCCACATGCGCGGCAGCCCGTCCGACAGACCGGCCTCCCGGTACGTACGGTAGCCACCCCAGGTGGCGGTGATGTTGCCGCCGTTGCCCACCGGCAGGCAGTGCACGTCGGGCGCGCCGCCCAGGGCGTCCACGATCTCGTACGCCACCGTGCGCTGACCCGCCAGGCGCGGCTCGTTGCCGACCGAGTTGACCAGCGCGATCGGGTGGTGGGCGGCCAGGTCGCGGGCCACCCGCAGGCAGTCGTCGAAGGTGCCGTCGATCTCGACGATCTCGGCGCCGTACCGTACGGCCTGGCTCAGCTTGCCCGGCGCCACGCCGCCCTTGGGCACCAGCACGGCGGCCGTCACCCCGGCGCGGGCGGCGTAGGCGGCGGCCGAGGCGCTGGTGTTGCCGGTGGAGGCGCAGATGACGGACTCGGCGCCGGCTTCGGCCGCCCGGCTGATCGCCACCGTCATGCCGCGGTCCTTGAACGAGCCGGTCGGGTTCGCGCCCTCGACCTTCAGCCAGACCTCGCAGCCGGTGCGGTCGGACAGGTGCTCCGAGCGCAGCAGCGGGGTGTTGCCCTCGTTGAGCGAGATCGACGGGGTGTCAGCGGTGACCGGCAGCCAGCGCCGGTAGCCGCTGGCCAGCAAACCATGCCAGGTAGTCATGCCCGACACCGTAACAACTGTTTCGTATATGTCGTCAAGGCGATACTGATGTAACATTCGTCATCATGGAGAACGATCCGATCGCCAGCCGCCTCGGAGCCGTCTATCCGGAGCTGCCGCCCGGGGAGCGGGCGGTCGTGCGGGTGCTGCTCGACGACTATCCGTTCGCCGCCCTGGGCTCGCTGCGCGCCCTGGCCGAGCGGGCCGGGGTGAGCCCGCCGACGGCGTCACGGCTGTTCGACCGGCTGGGGTACGACGGGTTCTCCGACTTCCAGGCGGCGGTACGGGACGGGGCTCGGGACCGATCCCGGCTGCTGGAGTTCATCACCCACCGGCCGCAGGCGAGCGAATCCGGCGGTCCGCATCCCGGCCGCCCGGGCGGCGATACCCCGGCCGGAGCCGCAGACCCGGGGGCATGGAGCGGAGTCGCAGGCCCGGAGGCGCCGGCCGGCGAGGAACCCGCGGTCACCCGGTCCGGCGGGCCGGGCGCGGCTGCCCCGGGCGGCAGGGCGGGCGCACGTGTGTCGGGCGCCGCGGCGGGCGAGTCGGACGGCGGGGCGGGCCTCTCCTCGTTGTGGCAGGCCGCCGAGGACCTGCGTGCCGGGCTCGACGGCACCCTGACCGCCGTACCCGAGCCGCTCTACCACCGAGCCGCCGCACTGCTGGCCGAGGCGGGCTCCGTCTGGGCGCTGGGCGGCCCGTTGAGCGAGCTGGCCGCCGACTACCTGATCCGCCAGCTGGCCGGCCTGCGCCCAAAGGCCGAGCGGGTGCCCGGCTCCGCGCCCGGCCGCGCCCGTACCGTGCTCGACCTCACCGCCTCCGACGTGGTCGTGGCGTACGACTTCCGGCGCTACTCCCCCAGAACGGCCCGTTTCGTACACGCAGCCCGAGCCAGGGGCGCCCGGCTGGTGCTCGTCACCGACGCCTGGGGATCGCCGCTGGCGGCCGAGGCGGAGGTGCTCATCAGGTTGCCGCGCGAGGCCGCCGGGCCGATCGCGCCGCTGGCCCACGAGATCGCCGTCACCGAACTCCTGCTCGTCGCCACGGCCGCCCGCCTGGCCCCGTCCGCCGCCGGACGCCTGGCCGCCCTCGACGAGCTCACCCAGACGTTGTGACCGGATCGGCGAGACCCCCGTCGCCGCCGATCCGGGACAAGCCGCTTCGGCCGGGCAGGGCGGGCTCGGTGTCGCTCCAGCCCATGTCCAGGATCGCCCGGTAGTTCAGCACCCGGCCGGCGACCTGCCATCTCTCGCTGTCGGGGCCGGGCACGAGCTGGACTCGCGGCTGCCCAGGACCTTGCCGGCCCGCCGGTCGAAGAGCACCTCCCGCTGGATCTCCGCAGCCCGCTTTCGCCTTCCCCGAATCTCCCCGCCCCGGCCGGGGAGCCTCAGACCGCTGCCGCGGGGCCGAACCAGTGGGAGAGGGCTTCGCGCAGCGCGGGCGTTGCGGTCGCGGCGGGCTCGTCGAGGGGTGCGGCCCAGGCGATGTGGGCATCCGGGCGGATCAGCAGGGCGTCGGCGGGTCGCCGGTCGGTCTTGGCGGTGTGGACGTCGACGCGCGGCCCCCAGTCGGCGGCGGCCGCGCGCAGGTCGGAGCGGTCGGCGAGGTCGAGGAGGACGGGCCGGGCAGGGTGGAGAAGTCCGGCGACGCTGGTGACGCCCTGGTCGGTGTGCAGGGTGAGGTCGGGGGCGAAGGTGCCGGTCAGCGGGTGGTCTCCAGAGCCGGGCATGGGGAGGCGGAGGTCGGTTCCGGCGACCATGGCTCCCATGCGGCGCAGCGGCTGCTCGTCGGTGAGCAGTTCCTGGAGGACCTCGCGGAGCGCCTCCGCCGCCGGGTCGTGGCCGCGGCGCAGCGCCACCTGGGCGCGGGTGTGCAGCATGGTGCGGGTCGCGGCGAGGTGGCGTTCGTCGTGGTAGGTGTCCAGCAGGCCGAGCGGCGCCCGGCCGTGCACGTCGGCGGCCAGCTTCCAGGCCAGGTTGACCGCGTCCAGCATGCCCGCGTTGAGCGCCACGCCGGTGGCAGGGAACAGGTGCGCCGCGTCCCCGGCGAGCAGGATGCGCCCGGCCCGGTAGCGGTCGGCCTGGCGGGCCTGGAAGGTGAAGCGCGACAGCCGGGTCGATCCGGCCAGGGGCAGGTGCGCGCCGAGCACGCGGCGGATGCTGTCCTGCAGTTCGGTCAGGGTCATCGGGACGTCGTCGTCGTACTCGGTGCTCTCGTCCTCGATGGTGTAGACGGAGACGCTCGTGGCGCCGGGTGCGGAGCCGAGGCCGAACAGGCCCTGGTCCGTACGGGTGAAACCGGCGCGGATCGTGCCGGCGCCGGGGACGTCGAGATCGCCGCTGTCCAGCACGGTGACCGTGGCGGGCAGGGTGACCTGGGCCAGCCGGTTGACCTCCGGGTAGAGGGTGCCGGGGAAGCCGATCCCGGCCCGGTCCCTGATGCGGCTGCGGGCTCCGTCGCAGCCCACCAGGTAGCGGGCGCTCACCTCGTACGGCCCGTCCGGGCCCAGCACCTCCACCCGCACTCCGGCGTCGTCCTGGTTCACCCCGGTCACCTCGTGCCCGCGCCGGACGTCCGCGCCGAGTTCGGCGGCGCGTTCGTCGAGCAGCCGCTCCAGGTGCTGCTGCGGCAGTGGCAGCGCGTGCAGCGGCGGATCCGCCAGCCGGGTGAAGTCCAGGTGCACCCCGCCGAACGGGAAACGGGGCGCAGGGGCGGGGCCGGGGCAGGCGGCCTGGAAACGTTCCAGCAGGCCCCGGTAGCGCAGCAGCTCCAGGATCTGCCCGCCGAGACCTCCGGCCTTGGGGGTGTCGCGGCGGTGCGGGTGCCGCTCCAGCACCAGCGGCCGCACCCCGGCCAGGCTCAGCTCGATGGCCAGCATGAGGCCGGTCGGTCCGGCTCCCACGATGACCACATCGGCGTTCTTCATCGGTCACTTCCTTACGATTTGTCGTTCACGCGCGGTGCGGTGGTGGCGGTCCGGCCGGGTTCAGAGGCCGGCGACGGTGGAGATCGGGGTGTTGAGGATGCCGTCGAACGCCTCCAGGACGGGCGTGTGCACGTACGCGCTCTGGATCCTGATGCGGTCGGGGCCTGTCATCCCGCGCGCCTGGCGCAGGTCGGCGATGCCGAGCCCGAGCCCGGCCCCGGCGAAGGCGGCCTCGACGCTGCCCGGCTCGGGCGGTCGCAGCGCGGTGGTGTCGACGGCGAAGCCGAAGCGCGCGTTCTCGTCGGGACGCATGTCGGCGGTGTGTCCGGCAGGGCTGGTCAGGGCGAGGGCGACGTAGTCGTCGCCCAGCCGGTGGTGCAGGTGCTGCCCCATGGGCAGCCCGGTGAGGCGGCCGTCGAACGAGACCGGGGTTTTCTGGATGTGGGCGTTGTGGGCGGCCAGCACGATTCGGGCCCCGGGGCCGGAGCGTTCGAGGTGCCACTGGAGCGAACCGGCCATATAGACGTCTCTGGCCGAGGTGTCGGCGGTCAGGCCGGTGCCCGCGTACAGGCCGGCCATGGCGCGAAAGCCGTAGTCAGCGGTGCAGGCGGCCTCAAGCCGGCGCAGGGCGAGGTCGTAGCCGGCCTGGTCGGAGCGGGAGACGTACAACAACCGCACGGCGCGAAAGCGCATGAGCAGCCGCATCAGGAGCGCGCTGAGCGCGTCCTGCTCGGCGGCGGCCAGGCGGGTCCAGGCCAGTGCGGCCGAGGCCGCGGAGGCGCCGGCGAACGACCCGGCGATCCGCATCGCCTCCTCGATCATCGGCAGGGCCTCGGGATCGACCTGGCGCAAGTACTCGGCGACCGGGGCCAGCGCGGGAAGCAAGGACCCGCCGGCCGCCGGGACGTCGATCCCGGCGAAGCGCACCGGCTCGGCCGCCGAGGCGTTGTGCCGGCGCATCCAGCGCAGCGGCTCCTCGACCCCCACGGGGATCGACGTGGCGAGCAGGCCCGCCAGCTCGTCGTCCGAGCCTTCTCCTTGGGCCCAGGCGTCCAGGGGGAAGCCCTCGCTGAAGCCGTACTCGAAGGCCAGGACGGTGAAGCCGCAGCGTTCGGCCAGGAACCGCAGGATGCGCCGGCGCAGGAGCGAGAATTCGGTGATGAAGTGGGAGCTCTCACCGACCGCGACCACGCGGGCGTCCCCGACGAGGTCGCGCAGCGGCTCCAGGTCGTCGAGCGGCGCCTCGGGGTCGAGGTGGGCGAGGGGGACGGCGTGGCCGCCGAGCCAGTCGGCGAACGGGTCGCGGCTGGAGGAAACGGGCATGCTGACAGCTCGATTCTGATCGTGGAAGGCGAAGGGGGCTCGGCGGTGCGTCCTACCGGCTGAGGACCGCCGCTTCCTCCAGCTCCGCGACGCTGCCGGACATGATCGTGCGTACGTGCTCGGTGATCTGCTCAAGCGGCCAGTCCCACCACGCCACGGCCAGCAGGCGGTCGATGTCGGCGTCGCTGTGACGGCGGCGGATGAGCCTGGCCGGGTTGCCGCCGACGATGCCGTAGTCGGGCACGTCGTCCACGACCACGGCGCCGGAGGCGATGATCGCTCCGTGGCCGATGCGCACACCGGGCATCACCATGGACCGGTAGCCGAACCAGACGTCGTTGCCCACCATGGTGTCGCCCCGTCCCGGCAGCCCGGTGACGAGGTCGAAGTGCTCGGCCCAGGAGCCGCCCATGATCGGGAAGGGGAAGGTCGAGGGGCCGTCCATGCGGTGGTTGGCGCCGTTCATGATGAACCGCACGCCCTCGCCGAGCGCGCAGAACTTCCCGATGACCAGTTTCTCCGGGCCGTAGTGGTAGAGCACGTTGCGGGTCTCGAAGGCGGTCGGATCATCCGGGTCGTCGTAGTAGGAGAACTCGCCGACCTCGATCAGCGGGGAGGTGACCAGCGGCTTGAGCAGCACGACACGGGGCTGCTCGGGCATGGGGCGCAGCACGGTCGGGTCGGCGGAAACGGCCATCACGCAGTCGTCTTCTTTCCGATGAGGGTGTGGTGCGGTACGGGACGTACCTAACAGTACGGAACGTACCGTACCGATGGAAGCATGCCCAAGAAGAACGCTTGGCGTCAAGTACGGAACGTCCCGTACCGATAAGGTGGTCGCCATGACCGACACGCCGCACCGTCGCGGTGCCGACAGGACCGAGGCCATCATGCGGGCCACGCTGGAGCTTGGCCAGGAGATCGGCTACGCCAAACTGAGCATGGAGGCGGTCGCCACCCGAGCGGGCGCCAGCAAGCAGACCATCTACCGCCGATGGCCGTCCAAGGCGGCACTGCTGTTCGACTCGCTGCTGTCAGTGAACGCGCCCGCCCTGGACTATCCCGACACCGGCGACATCGTCGCCGACCTGCGCACCCAGATCCACTCGGCCGTCGACCTGCTGACCGGGCCGCCCGTCGGCCCCCTGTTCAGGGCCCTGATCAGCGAGGCCCAGCACGATCCCCAGATCGCCGCCGCGCTCAACGAGCGCTTCATCGGCCCACAGGCGGACAAGACCGTCGCCCGCCTGCGCAAGGCCCGCGACGAGGGTCAGCTGTCACCCGCCTTCGACCTCACCCTGGCGATGGCGATCCTGTCCGGCCCCCTGTACTTCCAGCTCCTGATCACCCAGGAACCCCTGACCCATGCGTACGTCGACCGCATCCTCGACGCCCTCTTCACCGGCCTCGGCCCCTCCCCCCGCATAGAGAGGTCGTCATCCGCCCGGGAGCGCGATCACCGAGGCCGTCTCACACCGCCCGCAGCGACATGAAATGAGCATCATGGCGACCTCCTCCGCGCCACGTTCTTCCGCAGAGATCCGCGCTTACCTCAAAGACCAGCTCAACCAGGCGCTTCGCCGTCCCGGCATGTACGGCGACGAGATCGCCCTGCGTCTCCCGTTCGACACCTGGCCTACGCGGAACAGCAGGACGAGGAGTTCGCACAGGCGTTGCGGACCCTGACATCGCGGGGCGCTTCCAACGGCGCCGGCGTGACCGGAGCGATCAGCACCGTCCTGCCCGATTCCAGCGGCCATGGCGTCGCCTCGATCTACGCCGAGCTCGCCCGCGATCGCGAGTGGTTACAGGCCGGCAGAACCCTGACCCCCGACGAGTACGCCGACATGCGCCGGACACTCGCCGGTTGGACCGCTCACGACCGCACCTTCACCGACGTGCGAGAGCTGTCCGGCCCGCCCTCGCTTCTCATCGGTGGCACCAACCCCTATTACGGCAAGACGCTCGCCTACCTGACCTCGCACGCGGCGGAGCCGATCGTCTTCTTCCATTTCTGGAAAGGAAGCGACCCGCAGGCCGAAAGGACCTGGCCCCCATGCACGACGAACCTGTCCTGCTGGCCGTCCGCGCCGGAAGAGGAGCGTTCAAGGACACCTTCATGTTCACGCCGGAAGGCGACCGGCGCCATCCCGCCCGACATTCACTGGGCGGCGCCTAGACCCTCCTCCGGTTACGGATCTTGATGTCGCGCAGGTCCGTGACCCCGATCCGGAGGATCTCGTGCGGGTGGCCGTGCGCCTCCAGGGCCATCATCGCCCCGAGGGTCGCCTCGTCCTCCCCGTCGTCGGGTCCGGCCGGCACCTCGCAACGGAACGTGAACACCGACACGCCCTCGTCGTGGGTGAACGTCCCCGCCTCGGTGAAGGCGGCGCCCCCCGCGGCCAGCACGGCGGCCCGGCCCCCGTCGTCGAGGTCCTGGAACTTGCCCCTGATCGTCACTCTGAACACAGACCTCAGTCCTTCCGTACCGCGTAGTCGAGCAGTTTCTCGCCGAGCAGGCTCTCGGCGGCGTCCAGCAGATCCAGCACGGCGGCGGCGATCGCGTCGGGATCCTGGCCCGCCGCCGCGCGCCGGCCGATCTCGGTCAGGACCATCGCGTGCAGGGCGGCGAGCTGGCAGGCCGCCACGCGCGGCACCGGATCGCCCGGCGCCGCGCCGGTCTCCTCGGCCAGTACGGCGGCCAGCGCGTCGGTCATCTGGTGGGCGAGGTCTTCCAGGCGGGCGCTCAGCGTCGGAGCCGCCCGCATCATCTCCAGGAAACGCCCGAAGCCCGCGCTCAGACCGACCTGCCGCTCGCGCCCGCGCACCTCCTGGCGCAGCCGGGCCAGCACCGCCCCTGCCGCCGACTCGCCGACGGCGCGCTCGCGCACGATGCCGGCCAGCCGCCGCGGCGAGGCCTCCTCCGGCGGCAGCACCAGGTCCTCCTTGGCCTGGAAGTAGTTGTAGACGGTGTTGACCGACACCTCGGCCGCCTCGGCCACCTCGGCGATCGTCACGTTGTCGAAGCCGCGCTCGACGAACAGCCCGATGGCCACCTCCGAGATGTGCCGCCGGGTCTGCCGCTTCTTGCGCTCCCGCAGTCCTTCCGCCATGACGCCAAGCCTACTGCAAACTTTAAGTTCATTGCAGTTTTGGAGTGCGGTGCACATTTCGCCCGGGGCAGGCGAGGTCGTATGAAGGTGGTCGCTTTCCCGGAGAGCCGAATGCCCGCTCCAAGCGGGACGAGGCGCGCGCAGGCGGCAGCCGTCGTCGAGCGGATCATGAGTGATGTGGCGCCGGGCCCGGACGCCCCATCAGCATACGTCTCGCCTGTCCCCGTTGTCACAGAGGCACCCCGAAAAGGTCAGGTCAGCAGTGGTACGAGCTGCTTCTCCTCATAGTCGAGGTGGGCCTCCAGCTCCCCGGTGAGCCGGACCACCTCGGCCAGCAGGTCGTCGGGGGCGACGTCCGTACGGTCGAGCAGTGTCTTGAGCTCGCCGAGCAGCCGCGCGATCACCTCGTGCTCGGCGCGCAGCCGCTCCATCGCCGGCGCCAGCTCCGGATAGCGGTGCTCCAGCGCGGGGAACATGAACGAGTCCTCGCGGGAGTGGTGCACATCCAGGCCCTGGCACAGCGTCAGGCAGTTGACCCGCAGCTGCGCGCCCACGCGCGGGCCCGACCTGGCGGTCTCGGCGCGGATGATGGCCAGTTCGCGGCGGAACGCGTCGTGCACGGTGATCAGGGCGTCGGCCAGGGAGCCGGTGGGCGGGCCCGCGTCGATCGGCAGCAGCGCCACGACCGGCAGGACGCGGCCGGCGCGTTCCTGGTAGGCGCCCCAGCCGGGGTCGGCCTCGACCGCGCGGGCGAAGAGGCGCTCGCGTTCCCCGCCCTCCAGCACGACGGCCTCCGCCTGGTAGGTGAAGGCGCCGTCCTCCACGGTGACCTGCGGGTTCGCCAGCAGGTTGTGGTACCAGGCCGGGTGCTTGGGCGCGCCGCCCGCCGAGGCGATGACGAGGATGCGGTCGCCGTCGGGCAGGCAGCCGAGCGGCGTGGTGTGCGGGGCGCCCGTCTTGGCGCCGACCGTGGTCAGCAGGAGCAGCCTGGCTCCCTCGAAGGGGCCGCTGACCAGGCCCTTGTTGGCACGGAATTCGTCGATGATCTGCTGGTTGAAGTTCATGGGCATGCTGAGTACCGGCTCCTCGCGGGTGGGTGTCGATGACATGGGAGACCCGCGCGGGCATGCCCGCCGTACGGGTGCTACGACACCGCAGGAGGCATGGGGAGACGCGCGGGCGCGGTGTGCTCAGGCACGACCGGTGGTGTGAGTGGCCATCACGTCAATCCCCTTTGGTACGGCGCCTCCATGCCTCCGTCCGTCCTCCCGGCGGTGACACGCGACGCGACCGCCATTACGCCCATATTCGCGGGCGACTGTCAACCGGGTGCCGTCACGTGCGGGCTGAGTACAGTAACGATAGCCATCGGTGGAGAGGAGGCATGATGACCGTCACTGCGGACGAGCCGGTCTGCTCGATCGAGCGGAGCCTGCAGATCCTCGGAGAGCGGTGGACGCTGCTGATCCTGCGCGAGCTCTTCCTGGGCAGGCACCGCTTCGCCGACATCAGGGATTCCCTCGGCATCGCGCCCAACCTGCTGAGCGCGCGGCTGAGGACCCTGGTCGGCGCCGGGGTGGTGCGCACGCTCACCTACCAGGAGCCGGGCAGCAGGCAGCGCCGCAGCTACCACCTCACCAAGGCGGGTGCCGACCTGAGCGTGGTGCTCGGCGCGTTGCAGCAGTGGGGCGACACGCACCGCGCCCGTCCTGCCGGGCCCTCGGCCCTGCGCAGGACCCGCTCCACCGGCGAGCCGGTGCGCGTCGCGTTCGTCGACGAAGCCGGCCGTGAGGTGGCCCGCGATGACGTCCTGCTGGACGTCCGCCCGTGATCTCCGCCAGCGATCTCCACCCGTGATCTCCACCCGTGATCTCCACCCGCGATCGAGGACAGGGCTTTGCCGCGGGTTGAGATAGGGCGCGGGCCCACCGGGCAGAGCCACCCCGCACGCCCTCAGCTTCGGCGGGCCGGCAGCGAAAGGAACCGTGATGACCACCGTACGAGCCGACGTATCCGGCCAATTCATGATCGAGGATGTCCTTCCCGTCACCCGGCTCGGCTACGGCACCATGCAGCTGACCGGGCCCGGCGTGTGGGGGCCTCCCGCCGACGAGGACGAGGCCGTACGGGTGCTGCGCCGCGCGGCGGAGCTCGGCGTGACACTCTTCGACACGGCCGACTCCTACGGCCCGCTGGTCGCCGAGCCGCTGCTCAAGCGTGCCCTCGCCCCGTACGACGAGAGCATCGTCATCGCCACCAAGGCCGGCCTCACCCGGCAGGGCCCCGACCAGTGGACGCCCGTCGGCAGGCCCGCCTACCTGCGCCAGCAGTGCGAAATGAGCCTGCGCGTCCTCGGCCTCGACCGGATCCCGCTGTTCCAGCTCCACCGCGTCGACCCGGAGGTGCCCATCGAGGACCAGGTCGGCGAGCTGAAGGCGCTCAAGGACGAGGGCAAGATCGCGCACATCGGCCTGTCGGAGGTCACCGTCGAGCAGATCGAGCAGGCCCGCGCCGTCGCCCCGATCGCCTCCGTGCAGAACCTCTACAACCTGGCCAACCGGGCCGCGGAGAAGGTGCTCGACCACTGCGAGCGCCACGGGATCGGGTTCATCCCGTGGTTCCCGCTGGCCACCGGCGGGCTAGTCAAGCCCGGCGGGCCGCTCGACGCGATCGCCTCGCGGCTGTCGGCCACGCCGTCGCAGCTCGCGCTCGCGTGGCTGCTGCACCGCTCGCCGGTGATGCTGCCGATCCCCGGCACCTCGTCGATCGAGCATCTGGAGCAGAACGTGGCGGCGGCCGGCCTCGACCTGACCGACGAGGACGTCGCCGAGCTGACCTCGGCGGTCAGCTCGTCGAAGTGACGCCGTCCCGCCCGAGCTCCTGCTCCTGGGCCTGACCGGCGACCCGGGAGATCTCCCGCGACACGAGCGCGGGATCCGCGAGATGCAGGTAGTGATCCGTGGTGGGCGCGACGACGTGCCGCCCCAGGGTCGAGAGCTTCGCGAGCTGAGCGTGGTGCTCGGCGCTCTCCCGGTTGCCGCCGGCGCTGACGACCGTCAGGGGCAGGGAGCCCCATGATCCCGGTTCGCGCGGAAGGTCCTGGACGGTACGGGTGCTGATGTCGAATCCACGCATCTCGGCCGCGGCGGCGGCCCAGGTGCCCGGGCCGAAGACGACGGGCACGTTGTCGCGGGTGAGACGCGGTTCGCGCGGGTCGATCATCCACGCTCCCGTACGCAGCAGCCCCGCGCCGGCGAGGAAGGACCACACGTTCGCCTGGACCGTCGCGAGGGTCGCGGGATTCGTGCCGCTCCGCTCGTCCGCTACGTCGAGCAGCACCAGCCCGGCCACGCTCCCGGGCCACCGGGCACGGAGCAGCCGCAGCACGTGCCCGCCCCAGGAGTGCCCCACGAACACGTACGGCCCACGCTCCCCCGCGTTCCGCAGCAACGCCGCGAGGTCGGCCGCCTCGGCGGAGACGTCCCGCGCGCCCGGTCCGGGAGTGCTCCAGGCGTAGCCCGCCCGGTCGTAGGCGCAGGAACGCTGCCCGGAGGCGGCCGTTCGCCGCTGGAGATCATCCCACGTCGTGGACGAGTCACCCCATCCCGCCTCGAAGACGACCGTCGGCCGCCCGCTG
This sequence comes from Nonomuraea maheshkhaliensis, assembly GCF_039529435.1. Taxonomy (NCBI): domain Bacteria; kingdom Bacillati; phylum Actinomycetota; class Actinomycetes; order Streptosporangiales; family Streptosporangiaceae; genus Nonomuraea; species Nonomuraea maheshkhaliensis. The sequence continues at coordinate 27,038 of NZ_BAAAMU010000048.1, read as the reverse complement.
CCCAGGCAGCGCAGGTGCAGCTGGTGCGTACCGACGCTGACGAGGCGGCCCGGCGCGAGGAAGCGCCGGGCGTCCGTCGGCGCGAGTGAGTTCTCGGCGGACGCTCCGCCCAGCGCTGCCACGGCGACGAGCGCGAGGACCGCGGCGAGGATCCGCCGCCGAGGCTTCCGCGAACCGCTGTCGTCCGACAGCCGGAACGTGCCCGTCACGACGAGGGCGGCGATGGTGGCGAGCATGACCAGCCAGCCGGGCCAGCCACCGAGCCCGATGGTCCAGGGGTTGCTCAACGCCCGCTGGTCGTCGGCGGCGAACACGACGTTCACGAAGCCCGTGATCAGCGTGTTGTTGGCCGCGTGCGCGATCACGCCAGGCCAGATCAGCCCGGAGACCAGGCGCAGCCAGCCGAGCAGGACGCCGAAGAACATCACGGTCACCAGGAACGGGATCAGCCCGGCGTTCGCGTTCGTGCCGACGTATCCAGGCAGGTGCCACAACCCCCAGATCAGGCTGCTGAGCAGCAGCGCCGGCCACAGGCCGAGCGGGCGGAGCCGGGGCAGCAGAAAGCCGCGCCAGGCCCATTCCTCGCAGAACGCCAGCGGTAGCAGCAGGACGAACAACCCGAAGCCGGTCCCGAGCGCGGACAGGATCACTCCGACGGGCGCACCGGTCTCGCCGGCGGTGTCCGGCGCGTACATGCCGCGCAGCCCGGAGAAGTTCTCCAGGTCGAGCGGGTACACACCGGCCAGCGCGCCGATCGCGACCGCGAGGAAGGCGAGGACGAGCGGGACCACCAGGCCGATCAGGCAGTAGCGGACGAGCCGCCGCGCCGGACCCAGTGGAGTCAGTGCGGTGTCGCGCGGGATGTCGCCCGGCCGCCCGGCCCAGCGCATGGCCACGAACGTGGCCAGGCCGGCCGCGAGCATGCCGCCCACCGCGAGCACGTCGATGCCGGTGAGCAGGCGCAACAGCCAGAGCAGCCACGGGACGCCGAAGGCGAGGAGCAGGAAGACCGTCAGCTCGCGCCGGCGAAGGCCGCCGCGGCCGTCTCGCGCGCTGACGACGGGAGGATCGGAGACTTTCGAGCGCATGGACCTGGTCCTTTCCTGAGGGGGATGCCGAGCGTGGCGCGTGCCCGCGGACGCCGGGATCTCGACGCGCGCCGCGGGATCGGGGACGCGGAAAGCGCGGCCTTCTCTATCTGTTATAGTTAACCTATATCAGATAGACTGCAAGTGTGCTTCTGACGATCGACCTCGACAGCGAGGTGCCGATTTACCAGCAGATCCGCGATCGGGTGGTGGAGGCCATCGCCGACGGTGATCTGGTGGAGGGATCGGCGCTGCCCTCCACCCGGCAGCTGGCCGCCGACCTGGCGATCAACTTCCACACCGTGAACAAGGCGTACGACCTGCTGCGCCAGCAGGGGGTCATCCGGATCAACCGCAAGAGCGGAGCGGTGGTGCGCCGTGACCCCTCCTCGGGCCCCGCGGAAGCCGGCTTCGCCGAGGAGTGGCAGGCGCGGCTGCGCACGCTGCTCGCCGAGGCCACGGTGCACGGCCTCGGCGAGCAGGAGACGTTGCGGCAGTGCGGCGAGGTGCTCGACTCGTTCGGAACCAGGAAAGGAAGAACACCGACATGATCATGATCGCTCTGGCCTGCCTGTCCCTGGTCGCGCTGCTCACGGCCGCCGCCTGGGCGGTTCCGGTGCTGAGCCGCCCGACGCTGCCGTTCGGCGTGCGGGTGCCCGATGACCGCGTGTCCGATCCGGCCGTCATCGCCCAGCGCCGCCGTTACACCCGTTCCGTCCTGGTCCTCGGCGCGTTAGCGGCCGTGCTCTCCCCTTCCGCCGCGGTCCTGCTCGGCGCGCCGCACGTGCTGCAGATCAGCGGCGTGGTCCTGGGAGCGGCGCAGATCGTGCTCTTCTCCATCGCGCATCGCGCCGTGTCGGCGGCCAAACGAGACGGCGGCTGGTACGCGGGGGTCCGGCAGGCGGCCCTGGCCGACACCGCGCTGCGTACCGACCCGGTACGCCTGCCGTGGCCGCTGCTGATCCCGTCCGTCCTGTTGGTGCTGCTCACCGCGGCCACCGGACTGTGGCGCCTCGACGCGCTGCCCGCCACCTTGCCCACGCTGCGCGGGGCGGGCGTGGACCCCGCGGTCAGGGTGGCCACCACCTTCGCCACCGCCTTCGCACCCGTGCTCTCCCAGGCCGCCCTCACCCTGCTCACGCCGCTCATGGCAGCCGCGCTGCTGCGTGCCAGGCCCGAGCTGGACGCCGCCCGCCCGGCCGGCTCGGCCCGCCGCTACCGCGTCTACCTGAGCGGCCTGACCAGGCTGCTCCTGATCGGAGTGGTCTGCGCCGATCTGACCCTGCTGCTGCTCGCCCTGCAGCTGTGGGAGATCGTGCCGTCCACCGTGCTGGTGACCGCCCTCACCTGGCTACCCATGACCATCGCGGGGGGCGCGTTCCTGTTCTTCGGGATCCGGGTCGGCGAGGCCGGCCACCGGCTGCCGCCGGAGCCGGGCGAGGAGCAGGAGTCCGGTTTCGTGCAGCGCGACGACGACCGCTACTGGCGCCTCGCCGGGACGGTCTATGTCAATCGGATGGATCCGGCGATCCTCGTCCATGCGCGCCTGGGCGGCCGCTGGACCCTCAACCTCGGCAACCCCGCCGCGTGGGCGGTCCTGGCCGGGGTGGCCGTGCTGGCGCTGCTGGCCCTGCTCGACGTGATCGATGTTCCCACCACCGGAGGACTGTCGCTTTCCGTGGCTGATGTACCCTTCGACGGCCGGTAACAGCAACGTGACTTGGTCACTTACGCGTGACGACGGAGACGGGGGACCCATGTCGCATCAGAGCGAGGCCGACAGGGTGCTGCGCTCACGGGGCCGGGCCTGCCTCGACCACGACCCCGACGTTCTCCGGTCGGTCCTCGACCGGGTCGCCGACCGGTGGAGCCTGATCCTCATCGGGCTGCTCGACGACAAGCCGATGCGCTTCACCGAGCTGCTGCGCACCGCGCCCGGCATCTCCCGCCGCATGTTGTCGCTGACGCTGCGCAGTCTCGAACGCGACGGGCTGGTCAGGCGCGTGGCCTATCCGGAGATCCCGCCCCGGGTCGAGTACGAGGTCACCCCGTTCGGACGCAGCCTGTCCGACCCCGTGCTGGCGCTCGCCCAATGGACGGCCGAGAACCAGAGCACCATCCGCGCCAACCGCCACGCCTTCGACCAGGCCACCGGTGCCGGGGACACCGAGGACGCCGAGGACACGGGCTGAACCCCTCCTGCTGAGGCGGTTCACTCCATGTGACCGCGGTTCAGTTGAAGTTACCGATCAGCGGCCTGTAGTCAGTACTGCGAGGCCACCGGCACCCGGCGCCCGTTCGAAACGGCGCCCGGTGCCCGCGTGCCTCGTCCCGTGACGCTTTCCCGCTCGCCCCCTGTCCCGGGGCTTCTTCGGCGTGCCCGCACGCGAGCCGCCGCACATCGGAATCTTCGAAAGGACCCGCGATGACCCGCATCGGCATCATCCTCGGCAGCACCCGTCCAGGACGTAACGGCGAGCAGGTGGCGCACTGGGTGCTGGAGCACGCCTCCCGGCGCTCGGACGCCGTCTTCGAGCTCGTCGACCTGCTTGACTACCCGCTGCCGCACCTGGACGAGCCCATGCCCCCGGCCTACGGCCAGTACCGCAACGAGCACACCAAGGCGTGGTCGGCCAAGATCGGCTCCTTCGACGGCTTCGTCATGGTGACGCCCGAGTACAACCACTCCACCTCCGGCGTGCTGAAGAACGCGATCGACTACCTGAACGCCGAATGGAACAACAAGGCGTTCGGCATCGTCTCGTACGGCAGCGTCGGCGGCGCCCGGGCGGCGGAGCACCTGCGGCTGATCGGCGGCGAGCTCAAGCTCGCGGACGTGCGCACCAACGTGACGCTGTCGCTGTTCACCGACTTCGAGGGCTTCAGCAAGCTCGCGGCCGGAGAGCACCAGGTCGCGGCCCTGACGACCATGCTGGACGAGGTGCTGGCCTGGAGCCGCGCCCTGGCCCCGCTGCGCCAGGCCGCCTGATCCCCGTGCCCGGCCGGGGCCGTCGCGCGCCCCGGCCGGCGCCGATCGTCTCGCCACACCACAGGAGGAACCGTGCGCGAATCCGTACCTTTCGAGCTGGGGCTCAACTCGTTCGGCGAGATCGCCACCGACGGCGGGCGCGAGCTCGGCGACGCCGAGACCCTGCGCCTGCTCGTCGAGGAGGCCCGGCTGGCCGACCAGGCGGGGCTGGACGTCTTCAGCGTCGGCGAGCACTACCGGGAGGGTCACAACGACTCCGCCACGCCGGTGCTGCTGGCCGCGATGGCCACCGCCACGCGCCGCATCAGGCTCGGCACGTCGGTGACCGTGCTCAGCACGAACGATCCCGTCCGGCTCTACCACGAGTTCTCCACCCTCGACGCGGTGTCCGGCGGCCGCGCCCAGATCGTGCTCGGCCGCGCCTCGGCGACGGAGTCGTTCGCGCTGTTCGGCCACGACCTGGCCGATTATGAGCGATTGTTCGAGGAGAAGCTCGACCTGTTCCTGCGGCTCGAACGCGAGGAGCGGGTGACCTGGTCGGGCACCGTCAGGCCGCCGCTCACCGGGCACCGGCCGCACCCGCGCATGCGGCCCGGCGGCATCCCCACCTGGATCGGTGTGGGCGGCACCCCGGACTCCGTGGTGCGCGCCGCCCGGCACGGCCTCCCACTCATGATGGCCATCATCGGCGGGCAGCCCGTGCGCTTCGCCCGCAACGTCGACCTCTATCTCCGGGCGCTCGACCGCTTCGGCCATCCCGAGCTGCCGATCGGCCAGCACTCGCTGGGTCTGGTGGCCGACACCGACGAGGAGGCGATCGAGACCTGGTGGACGTACTGGCAGCCGGTCGTCGCGGCGCTGGCGGCCGAGCGCGGCTTCTACGCGCCCGACCGGCGGCGCTACGAGGCCGAGCTGGAGCACGGCGCGCTCTTCGTCGGCTCGCCGGAGACGGTCGCCCGCAAGATCGCCCGGATGGCTCGTGAGCTGCGGCTGAGCCGTTTCGACCTCAAGTACGACATCATGCGGCTGCCGCGTGACGCTCGCGCGCGCACGATCGAGTTGCTCGGCCGCGAGGTCGCGCCGCGCGTACGCGAGCTCCTCGCCGCCCCCGAGCAGGTGGCCCAATGAGCGACCAGCCCGCGGCGTGTGCCTCGATGAGCGACACCGTCTGCGCGCCGCACATGGAGCCCGGTGACGTACGCACCGTCGGCATCCTCGGTGCCGGCAAGGTCGGGACCGTGCTGGCCCGCCTCGCGGTCGCGGCCGGCTACCGCGTCCTGATCGCCGGCTCCCGCGAGGCGGCGCGGATCTCGCTCATCGTCGAGGTCGTCACCCCCGGCGCGGAAGCGGTGACGGCGGCGCGGGCCGCGGCCGAGGCGGACGTCGTGCTGCTGGCCCTGCCGCTCGGCCGGCATCGCGAGGTGCCCGCCGAGGCGCTGCGGGGCAAGCTGGTGATCGACGCGATGAACTACTGGTGGGAGATCGACGGGGTGCGGGATGACCTCACCGATCCGCGTACGTCCTCCAGCGAGATCGTCCAGGCGTTCCTGTCGGGCTCCCGGGTGGTGAAGGCGTTCAACCACATGGGTTACCACGACCTCGAAGCGGGTGCCCGGCCCACCGGCGCCCCCGGGCGGGCCGCGATCGCCGTCGCCGGCGACGATCCGGCGGACGTCGCGGTCGTCGCCGCCCTCGTGGACGCGTTCGGGTTCGACCCGGTGCCCGCCGGGCCGCTCGCCGAGGGCATCCGCCTGGAGCCGGGCACGGAGCCGTTCGGCGCGAACGTCACCGCCCCTGAGCTGCGCGGCATGCTCGACCGCTTCCCGGCGTCGCCGCGCGGGCGTGAGGTACTTCACGCCAGGCGAGGGGAAGGTCCCCGTGGTGGGGAGACGTTCACCTCGGGGAGGGCTGAGTTGTGATTCTCAACTCAGCCGGATGACACCGGAGAACGGAGAACAACCATGGACATCAACGGCTCGGTCGCCCTCGTGACGGGCGCGAATCGCGGAATCGGCCGCGCGCTGGCCCGCGCGCTCGTCGAGCACGGCGCGGCGAAGGTCTACGCCGGCGTCCGCGACCCGGCGAACGTGGCGGACGGCGACCTCGTTCCGCTGCGCCTGGACGTCACCGACGAGGAGAGCGTCGCGGGGGGCGGGGGCGGGGGGGGGGGGGGGGG
>NZ_BAAAMU010000048.1:0-20778 GCF_039529435.1 Nonomuraea maheshkhaliensis | reverse complement strand
GGCCTGGACGGCCCCGACGACGAGGGCGGCGCGGACGCCGCGCTGGCCGCGGGCGACGTCACCATCGTGATCAACAACGCGGGCGTCGGCGGCGTGGGCACCGGGCTGCTGGAGGGCTCCTTCGACGGCGCCCGCCAGGCGATGGAGGTCAACTACTTCGGCACCTGGGCCGTCTCGCGGGCGTTCGCGCCCATCCTGGCCCGCAACGGCGGCGGAGCCCTGGTCAACGTGCTGTCGGTGGCCTCCTGGGGCGGGCGGCCGGACTTCCCCGGGTACGCGGCGTCGAAGGCCGCGCAGTGGTCACTGACCGACTCGCTGCGCCAGGCGCTGCACCGGCAGGGCACGCTCGTGCTCGGGGTGCACGTGGGGTTCGTCGACACCGACCTCAGTGCCTGGGTCGACGCCCCGAAGATCGGCGCCGACGCGCTGGCCGAGCAGGTCATGGACGCCCTCCTCGCCGGTCAGTACGAACTGCTGGCCGACGAGAAGACCCGCAGGGCCAAGGCCGCGCTGTCGCAGCCGGCCGGACCGCCCTCCGCCTTAGGTTTCCCTGATGACCAGAAGTTTTCCCGAACCGGCCCGGGGCAGGCGAGCGGTCGGGCCGACCTACGAGCAAGCGCGGGGGCGCACGTCATGGACATGAAACTCGAAGTCGTCGTGGTGCCCGTCACGGACGTCGACCGGGCCAAGGACTTCTACACCGGGCTGGGCTGGCGGCTGGACGCCGACGTCAGCACGGGCCCGGACTTCCGGGTCGTGCAGGTCACCCCGCCCGGCTCGCCGGCCTCGGTCATCTTCGGCACGTCCGTCACGACCCAGGCGCCGGGCTCGGCTCAGGGCCTGCACCTGATCGTGGACGACATCGCGGCCGCGTACGACGAGCTCCAGCGACTCGGCGCCGCGCCGAGCGAGGTCTTCCACGACGCGGGGGGCGTCTTCCACCACGGGAGCGACGACGCCCGGATCCCCGGCCCGGCCCCGGAGCGCGGCAGCTACGGCTCGTTCCTGTCGTTCAGCGACCCGGACGGCAACGGCTGGGTGCTGCAGGAGGTGACCACCCGGCTCCCTGGCCGGCTGGACCCGTCGGCCACCACGTTCGCCTCGACCGCGGACCTGGCCGCCGCCCTGCGCCGCGCCGCCGCCGCGCACGGCGAGCACGAGGCCCGCATCGGCGCCGAGGACCCGGACTGGCCGAGCTGGTACGCCGACTACCTGGGACGCGAGCAGGCCGGAACGGGCCTGCCGTCGTGACCACGATCGCCGGCGTCGCGGGCGCCAGGCCGTGGGGCGGCGTCAGGGGCGCGGGGCCTGGGGGAAGCCCGTCCAGCGGAGTTCTGGGCGGAGATGGCTCATGTCGTTGAACATGCCGATGCTCGGGGGCGCGCCCGGCCGGTATTCGACGACGGTGAGGGCGGCGTTGGCACTGCTGAGCCCGAGCCAGCGTACGGGTGGCGCGTCAAGGGCGTCGCGGATGAGCCACGCGATCGGATAAGCGTGGGTGATGAGGAGTTCGTGCACATCGTTCTCCGACTCAGGCGCGTGCGCGAAACGTGCGGTGAGGCTCCGGGCGATCTCCTGGCCCGCCGCCGCGTCCTGCGCGGAATAGCCGTCGAAGAACGGCCTCCATGACGGCGGGATCTCCTCCCTTTCCGGGACGTAGGGCACGTGGTCGATGAGTTCGGCGGCCTCGGCGACAGAGGTGATCCCTCCGAGGAACAGGTCGATTTCACGGGCCGTATCGGCGGCTCGTGGAAGCGGGGAGTGCCACACGGCCCCGATGGGAAGATGGGCGAGACGCTTTCCCATCGCCCGGGCTTGTTCGCGGCCGGTGTCGGTGAGGTTGCCGAATGCGTCGGCGTGGCCGTGCCGGGCGAGGTAGAGATATCGGGTCGCCATGATTTCACAGGAGGGTGATGGTCCCCGCGGTTCCGTCGAGGGCGATCCGGTGACCGTTCTCCACCCGATTCAGCGCGTCGGCTACGCCGAGCACGGCCGGGATGCGGTATTCGCGGGCGACGATCGCGGCGTGCGACAGCGCACCGCCGGTTTCGGTGACGACCCCCGCGGCGATCCTGAACAACGGCGTCCAGGCGGGATCCGTATATGGGCAGACCACGATTTCGCCGGGCCGCACGTCCTTGAAGTCCGCAGGGCCGCGAACGATTCGCGCGGCCCCGATGACCGTTCCGTGTGATCCCGGCGTTCCCGTCAGCGCATGTTCAGGGGCGGAAAGGCGGAGCGCGGGAAGTGCTGCGGTGACCGGGCGCGCTTGCAGCACCCATACGGCACCGCCCGCGACCGCCCATTCGACATCCTGCGGTCCACCCTGAATCTCCGCGATCCGACGCCCGAGCTTCGCCAATATCGCCGTCGTGTCGTCGTCCAGCGCTCGCGCCCGCTCATCCGTAACGGCACTTTCGACGACACCACCGCGCACCGGGTCGAGATCGATACGGATTCTCTTGCTGCCGACCGTGCAGCGGACGGACCCATCCGCCGTGACCTCATACGCGTCAGGGGTGACCATTCCGCCCACGACGGCAAGCCCAAGACCCCAGGCCGCTTCGATCCGAGTGGAATCTCCAGGCTGCTGAGGCGTGAACATGACCCCCGAAATCTCAGCCTCGATCAAGCGTTGCACGAGAACGCCCATGCCGGAAAAGGACGACACGGCGTCGACCGTTGCCTGACCCCAATAGTCATTCACCCTCGCGGCATTCGCCGACGCCCAGCAAGCGGCTATCGCTTCGCATACATTCGCCGTTCCGCGAGCGCCGATAACGCTCTCGTACTGGCCAGCCGCCGACGCCTCCGCCGTGTCCTCGTTCATGGCCGAGGAACGCACGGCCACCACGGGATCACCCAGCCGCCCGAGCTCCCGCGCGACCGCGCCGCGAAGCGGTTCGGAAACCTCCAGGCCGCGCCCGCCGTCATGCGGAACGACGAACCCATCGGGCACCGGCAGCCCCTCGCGCAGCAGCACGCCCAGCGTCGCCGCCTTCCCTCCACAGCTCGCGCGCGTCGCGTCGGCGAGTGCCGTCAGCATCGCATCTCCCATCAACATAAGATTGACAACATTATGTTGATGCTACCAGGATGGGGCGCATGGAACGCAAGCACGACCTCGACCGCGCCGACCGCGCCGACCACGCGCAGGCGCAACGGGAACGCGACGCCCGAGAACGCATCCTGGCCATCGGTGCCGATCACCTCGAGCCACGCCCATGGCGCCCCGCACCGGCGCCGCCCACCGCGACCGACCTGACGCAGTACGCGCTCTGGCGCGCCGCGGACCTCGGCCCCGACGAACTGCTGGGCGCACTCGCGCTGATCCCGGCGGCACGGGCCGAGATCGAGGGCGTGGAAACCGGGCTGCTCTTCGTCGCCCGCAGCGCGGGTTTGACGTGGGCGCAGATCGCGGACGCCATGGGCTTCAATTCTCCGCAGGCGTGCCAGCAGTATGTGAACCGTCTCACCGCCCGTCAGGACAAACGAGCATGAGCAACCAGTCAGCGCCGGAACTGCTCGTCCTGCACGCCGTACGACTCATCGGCTATGCGGACACAGACGCGATCGCCGCACGCGCCGGCACGGATTCCGCCGAAACGCTGCGCCTTCTGCACGAGGCCGAGCGTGCGGGCTGGGTGCAGCACCTCGCCTTCGCAGACCTCGGCGGCTGGTCACTGACCGACGCGGGAAAAACCGAGAACGAACGTCGGCTCGCGGCCGAGCGCAAGCACGCCGACCCCGAAAACACGATCGCAGCCGGCTATCGCGCCTTCCTCCCGCTCAACGCCCGGCTGGTACGCGCCGTCACCGACTGGCAGATCAGACCGACCGACACCGACCAGTTCGCACCCAACGATCACAGCGACCGTTCATGGGACGGGCGAATACTCGACGAGCTGACAACACTCGGCGCCGAACTCGCTCCTCTGGCCGATCGCCTTTCAGACGTGCTCCCCCGATTCGACGGATACACCGATCGCTATGTGGCGGCGCTGACCCGGGCCATGCGCGGCGAGCACAACTGGATCGACACGACCGACGTGGACTCGTGCCACCGGGTCTGGTTCCAGCTCCACGAAGACCTCATCGCCACCCTCGGCGTCGATCGGTACGCGGAGAAATCCGACGGCGTGTGAACAGCCGACGATGAGTGGCCCCAGCAGGACTCGAACCCGCAACAGACCCGGCTTCGTAGGCCGGCGCTCTATCCCATTGAGCTATAAGGCCGCAGTACCCCGTACCGGACTCGAACCGGCGATTTCCCGGGTGAAAGCCGGGCGTCCTGACCGCTGGACCAACGGGGCAAGCCTCCGTGACGGAGGTTCGTACGTCCGGCGGGATTCGAACCCGCACCGTCCGGTTCCTTAAACCGGTGCCTCTGCCATTGGGCCACGGACGCTCTGAAACGTGGACCGACGGGATCTCGAAACCCGAACTCCTGCTTGCAAGGCAGGTGTGATGCCTTTTCACCATCAGCCCTTGGTGTTCCGCTGTGCAATTGTGCAGCCGCGAGGTGCGGGTAAAAGGAAAGGCCGCCTGGTGTGACACCTGGCGGCCTTTCGGAGGAATCCTCTGCGGGGATTATCCGGGGGCCCGCCTGGCCGGCGCGCAGCCGAGCGCCGCGCGACGCTGACGACGGCGTCGTTCGCGCTCGTACTCGATGGCTGCGATCAGCATGACTGGCCTTTCCTGACGTGTTCCGATGGATAAGACGTTAATGGCGGGCGCGTCGGCCGCGCCACTCATTAAATGAGCCTTTGTCAGCCCGGAGTCGTACGAGGGTGCGACCGCGGTCGCAGACGGAGATCGTCACCCGTGCGGAGGGAAACGGCCGCACGCGTCGCCAGGATGGAGATCGTTCCCACGACCCCCGCCAGGAAGACGCACGTCACCCCATGAACGGTAAACGCGCGGCCCTCGCCGCGCTCGTCGCCGCCGGCCTGCTGTCCGCCCAAGCCACGGCCTCCGCCTCCGTGCAAGCCCCAGCCTCCGCGCAGGCCCCGGCCTCCGCTCGGTCCCCGCACGAAGAGCCCGCCGGGCTGCGGCAGGCGCTCGACGCGACCGTGGCCGCCGGCGCCCCGGGCGTGCTGGCCAGGATCGACGACGAGCACGGCACCTGGATCGGCACCAGCGGCACCGCCGACCTGAGCACCCGCGCGCCGATGCCGCGCGAGGCGCGCTTCCGTGTCGCCAGCGTCACCAAGAGCATGGTCGCCACCGTCGTGCTGCAACTCGTCCAGGAGGGCCGGCTGAGCCTGGACGAGCGCGTCGGCGAGCGGCTGCCCGGCCGGATCGACGACGGCGACCTGATCACCGTACGGCAACTGCTCAACCACACCGGCGGCCTGGCCACCTACGACAAGGCGCCCGAGTTCGCCGACCCCGAGCGGTACGGCCGCCGGACCTACACCCCGCAGCGGCTCATCGACGAGGCCGAACGGCTCCCCCAGCCGGAACGGGGCCGCTTCGCCTACTCCAACACCGGCTACATCCTGCTCGGACTGCTGGTGGAGAAGGTGACCGGCCACCGGCTGAGCGCCGAACTCGACCGCAGGATCTTCCGCCCGTCCGGCATGACGCGCTCCTACCTGCCCGGGACCGAGCCGGGCATCCGCGGCCCGCACGCCACCGGCTACTACCTGCCCGTGGGCGACGAGACCGGCGCGCTGCGGTCCATCACCCGGCTGAACCCGTCGTTCGCCTGGGCCGCGTACGGGGTGGTGTCCGACGCCCGCGACCTGAACCGCTTCTACCGGGCGCTGTTCGGCGGCCGGCTCGTCAGCCCGGCCCTGCTGCAGCAGATGCGCACCGGCGTCGGCACTCCCCAGGCCCCGATCTTCCCCCGGTACGGGCTCGGCCTGGAGTCGGTGGGGCTCACCTGCGGCGAGCTGTGGGGCGCGACCGGCGCGATCCCCGGCTACCTGACCTTCAGCTTCGCCGACGCCGCCGGCGAGCGCCGGATGACGGTGTCGGTCAACGTGCACCGCGCCGATCCCGGGATCGTGCCCATGCTGCTGGGCGTCCTCGACGCGCTCAACCGCTATTTCTGCGCGGAACCGTACGAGCCGCCGGGCAAGACCGCCGCTGCTCCCCTACTGGCGCGATGAACGGAGACGGAGACGGCAGGGACCGCGCCGGGGGTGAGACCGACCGCGTCTCGGGCGGGCCCGCCGTCTCCCTCGCTCATCTCCGGGCGGTCAGTTGGAGACGCCGTGGCTGGGCGCCACGGCGGCTCCTGTCTTGCCCAGCCTGCGTACGACGATCTTCTTCTGGTTCCGCTCCTGCTGGTCCTGCCGGACTGGGATGTTGCTCATCGCACTCCTCACCGATCGAGGTCGGGAACGGCAACCGCGAGAGTATGGTCTCCAGGCCTTCCGATCAAGAACAGATTTCACACCCGTCCCGCGAGGGGTGCCTGGCGTACACGTGCCCGTCCGGATCGAGCAGCGTCACCCCGTGGAAATAGCCGGGCGGCACGCTCGACACCCTGGTCACCTGCGCGAGCACGTCGTACGCGACGAGTTGCCCGGACAGTCCGGCCGACGCGCCGGTCACGCCCGGCCAGGCGTACCCGCCGCCGGGCTGCGGCGCGATGCCGGCGCGCACGCACTCGAAGCAGGGCCCGCCGGGCCCGAAGACGCCCACGCTGACCAGCGGCCCGTGGTATCCGCCGCTCACCCACGGGATCCCGGCCGCGGCGCAGGCGCGGTTCGCCCAGGTCTGGATGCCGTACGGCTCCCGCGGCAGGTCGGCGCAGAGCGCCAGCACGTGGAACCCGTCGATCAGCCGCGCCAGCGCCTCAGGACCGTCCACCGACGCCGTCTCCACGGTGATCTCGATGTCGGAGTTGACCCGGCGCAGCCGGTCGAGCGCCACCTCCGCCTTGGGCCGGCCCAGGTCCGCCTCGGTGTAGAGGATCTGCCGATTGAGGTTCGACAGCTCCACGACGTCGGGATCGACCAGGTGCAGGCGTCCGACACCCGCGGCGGCCAGCGACCACGCGGCGTGGCTGCCGGTACCGCCGAGGCCGAGCACCAGCACGCGGGCGGCCTTGAGCCGCAGTTGCGGCTCCCAGCCGTGGTCGCGCGGGGTGAGGTCGACCCAGCGGAAGTAGTCCCTGCTGCGGCTGTAGCGTTCCTTCTCCCGTTCGCTCAATTGCTCGCAGGCGCCCGGTCCCGCCTCCTCCACGTGGCCGGAGGCGAGCAGCGTCTCGACGATGTCGCCGGCGTCCTCCCCGGTCAGGACGGGGAAGGCGGCGCGCAGCCCGGCGGCGACGTCGGCGGGGGTACGGGTGCCGTCCATGAGCGTCAGCGCGGCCCACGCCCACCCGTCGGCATCGGTGATCTCGGAGGCGATGCCGTACAGGGCGCCGCCGAGCCTGATGGTGCCGTCGGCGAGGCGGTGGGGCGCGTGCTCGGGTTTGACGCGGGGAAGACGCATCCACCGATGGTCGGGACCCGCCCGACCGGCCGTCAAGACGCCTGTCCGATCCCGGCCGCAGTGGCTGATCAACTAGCCGATCCGGTCGAGCAGGGCCGTCTCCTCTTCGGACAGCCGCAGGTCCTTCGCGGCCACGTTCTCGGCCAGGTGGGCGGGGTCGCCGGTGCCCGGTATGGCCAGTACGTGCGGCCCCTGCCGCAGCGTCCAGGCGATCCGGACCTGCGCGGGCGTCGCGCCGTGGGCGCGGGCGACGGCGAGCACGCTCTCGTGCTCCGGTGCGCCGGCCCCCGCCTCGCGCCCGGCGCCGGCGATGGCGAAGAACGGCACGAAGGCCAGGCCCTGCTCACCGCAGATCCGCAACATCTCCCGCTCGCCGGCCGGCGCGCCGACGCCGAAGGCGTTCTGTACGCACACTACCGGCGCGATGGCCTGCGCCTCGGCCAGCTGAGCAGGGGTGACGTTGGAGACGCCCAGGTGCCGGATCAGACCGGCCTCGCGCAGAGCAGCCAGGGCGCCGAAGTGCTCGGCGATCGAGCCGCCTCTCCGGCTCGGTGGCACCCGCAGGTTGACGACGTCGAGGTGGTCGCGGCCGAGCCCGCGCAGGTTCTCCTCCACCTGGCCGCGCAGTTGCTCGGGCGCGGCCCAGTACCAGGTGCCGGAGGCGTCCCGCGCCGGCCACACCTTCGTGGCGATGACCAGATTGTCCGGGTACGGGGCGAGCGCCTTCCTGATCAGCTCGTTGGCGGACAGGCTCGATGAGAAGTAGAAGGCGGCGGTGTCGATGTGATCGACCCCGAGCTCGATCGCGCGCCGCAGCACCGCGATCGAACGGTCGCCGTCCCCCGCCGCGCCGGGGCCGAAGGCGACGCCGCCGGTCAGCCGCATCGCGCCGAACCCGATCCGGTTGACGGTGAGGTCGCCGAGCTTCCAGGTGTGCATGATCGGTCCTTCGGGAGAGGTGGAAGAGGAGTGGCCATGGCGATCGGGTCGTGGAACCGGATCCGGGCACAAAAAAGCCTCTCCGGCGGACACGGGTCCAAGCCGAAGAGGCTCAACTGATGCGATCATCATAGCAGGTTGTTCAGCGCCCGCGAGATGAAGGTCTCAGCCCAGCAGCATGATCAAGCCGGCGACGAGCATCGTGGCGACGAGCACGGCCACCACGACCAGAGCCTTCGTGCCCAGCCGGCGGCGGATGAACTTCGGGTTGTGCGCCATCGTTTCCTCCATGGTCGGGAGCGGTGCCGGATCGCCGGGCAGGCGACGCCGATCACCCGTCACCCGGCACAGTCGGGTGAGCGGACGGGAAGGTTCACGGACGCCCGAGTGGCGATCATCTACCCCACCTCGGGCCGCCCTCGTTCGCCAGAGCAAGACGAGGCTGACCGCGTTTCCCGAGCACGGTCAGAAACTCGATCGTGCGGATCGGGGCGGATTCGTTAGGGTGCCCGGGTGTCCTCTCAGCACACCCTCCTGCCGCGTTCAGCACCGACCGCCGAGGGGATGTCGTCCCGTTCGATCGGCGCCCTGCTGGACCGGCTCGAAGCGCAGGCCGTCGAGTGCCACTCCCTCATGATCGTGCACCACGGTCACGTCGTCGCCGAGGGCTGGTGGGCGCCGTACTCGGCCGAACGCCCGCACCTGCTCTACTCGCTGACCAAGTCGTTCACCTCGATCGCCGTGGGGCTCGCGATCGAGGACGGGCTGCTCTCACTCGACGACCGGGTGGTGGACGTGCTGCCCGACCACGTTCCGGCCGACATCTCGGCGCAGGGACGCCGCCTCACCGTCCACCACCTGCTGTCCATGACGACCGGACACCAGGCGGACAGCCTCGACGAGGCCTGGCGGCTGGAGCCGGGCGACCTGGTGAAGGGCTTTCTGCGCGTACGGCTTCCCGAGGCGGAGGGCACACGGCACGCCTACGACAATCCGACCACCTTCGTCCTGGCCCGGATGGTGGAACGGGTCACCGGCCGCGCCCTGCCCGAACTCCTCGACGAGCGCCTCTTCCACCCGATGGGCGTCGAGCACGCCGAATGGGACCGGGTGGCGAGCGGCGCCGCCTTCGGATTCCACGGCCTGCACCTCACGACCGAAGCTGTCGCCGCCTTCGGCGAGCTGCTGCTGCGCGGAGGTCTCTGGAACGGCCGGCAGCTCGTCCCCCGCGCATGGGTGGAACGCGCGACCAGCCGGCAGATCGGCTACCGGCCGTCCGAGGACGGGTCGGGCGACGCCGACTTCAACTGCGGCTACGGCTACCAGTTCTGGATGGCGCGGCACGGCTACCACGGTCACGGCGCCTTCGGCCAGCAGTGCGTGGTGGTCCCGTCGCACGATCTCGTGGTCGCCGTCACCGCCCAGGGAGACGCCCAGGCCGTGCTCGACTCCGTCTGGGAGTGCCTGCTGCCCGGCGTGGACCATACGGACGACACCAAAGACGACGGGCTCCTCGCCGATCGGCTGCGGCGACTGTCACTCGCGCCGGTGCCAGGCTCGGCCGCCCCGGGGCGTCGCGCCAAGGCGAGACTGGACGCCTCCGCCGCGGACTCGGCTCTGCCCGACGGAACCGCGATGATCGTCGATCCCGTGGACGGCGGCTGGCTCCTGCGCTTCGGGGCGCTCCTCGACGTCGAGGCCGGCCACGGCGAATGGCGGGAGAGCTCGCCACTCGGCCGCCCTGTCGTAGCGACCGGCGCCTGGCAGGGCGACACGTTCGTCGCCGACCTCTACGTCATCACCACCCCGCACCGGGTCCGGCTGGTGGTCGACGCCGGCACGGGGACGGCGACGGCGACATGGAGCACCGTACCCCTGACCGGCCCCGATCTGACGCTGCATCTGCGCACGCCGCTCATGACCCGGCCCGACGTCGCGTAGGCGCCGGCGGGAGATCCGGGTGGCACCGCGGGCGCTGCTGGACGAGCTGGCCGCCCTCGCCTCGTACGACCCGCAACGTGCTGATGTGGCCTGGCCGCCGGACGCCCCACTGCCGTTGTGCTGCACGACGGCGGCACATACCGCCTCTCCGGCTGGGTGAATCGCGCGCTGACCGACCCCGGTGTGCGCGATCTCGACCTGCGGGACTGTGCCGCCGACGTCGACGGCTCGTTGGTCGAGGTCCCCTGCGACGCCGCTGACGCCGAATACCGCGTCATCCTGCAACAGACCTGGGGGCAGGACTCGACGCCCCCCAGCGATCCGAGTGAGACCCGCGAGGGCCTGGAGGATTGGGACCGTGCGGTAGAGACCCCATCCTGCAACGTCTGCTTGCTGCGCATCTCTGGCGACTGCGGCGAGCCGCCGATCCAGACATGGTGTGCAGGGCCGGGGCCGGAGCTCGGAACCGGTATGGGGGCGCTCATCTGGCCGATTCACTTCGTGGAAGGCCTGTTTCCTGAAAAGATCTCGGATGGACAGGCACGTGTGTTCTGGTGATGGGGGCGTGCGCCGATGGATCGCAAGCTGGCGACTCGACAGCGGGGCCACCTCGTCAAGGAACACCGCGGCGGCGAGTACGCCATCGCCGACTTCCTCTCCGTTCACCGGGCGACGGTGTACCGCGTGCCTGGACGCTCCCAGGACATGAACGTCGAGGTGCGATGAACTCCCTGCTCTGGCCGGAGCCCTTGCGGCCGGGCGATCCGCGGCAGGCGGGGGCCTATCGGCTGGAGGGACGGCTGGGGGGCGGCGGGATGGGGCAGGTGTTCTTGGGGCGCTCTCCCGGCGGCCGCCCGGTCGCGGTCAAGCTGGTGCGGCCCGATCTGGCCGACGATCCCGGGTTCCGGCGCCGGTTCGCCCTGGAGGCCGAGGCCGCTCGCCGGGTCGGAGGGTTCTACACCGCCCAGCTCATCGACGCTGACCCCGATGCCGACCCGCCATGGCTGGTCACCGCCTACATTCCCGGCCCGTCCCTCCACCAGGCCGTCGAAGCGCACGGCCCGATGCCCGCGGGGGCGATCACCGTGCTGGGAGCGGGACTGGCCGAGGGGCTCGGCGCGATCCACGCCTGCGACCTGGTGCACCGCGACCTCAAACCCTCCAACGTGATCCTTGCCGGAGACGGCCCCCGCGTCATCGACTTCGGCATCACCCGTGCACTCGATGCCACCTCCCACACCCTCTCCCGCGCGGTGATCGGCACCCCCTCGTTCATGTCCCCGGAACAGGCACGAGGCCGTGAGATCGGCCCACCCAGTGACGTGTTCTCCCTCGGACTCGTCCTGGCGTTCGCCGCCACCGGTCGCAGCCCGTTCGGCACAGGACAGGCCGAGGCGATCGTCTACCGCGTAGCCCACGACGAGCCTGACCTCGCCGGCCTGCCCGCGCACCTGACAGACCTGGTGAAGCGCTGCCTGGCCAAGGATCCCGGCGACCGCCCCAGCGTGGCCGGCATCCTCGGAGAACTCACCGATCCCGCCCTGACCACCACCCCATGGCTCCCGCCGCCGATCGAGTCGATGATCGACGAACGCCACGTCCAGACCCGGCCGGCCCCGTCCCCCTCTTCTGATCCCGGTCCCCACAAAGGTGGGACGCGCGTCGATCCCGACCACGATCGAGCCCTAGACACACCCGGCGACATGGAGCACCACCCGCATGAGCCCGGTCACCGGGAGCCCAGTGGCTCCGGCATGTTCACCAACAGGCGCCGCCCGACCCGGCGCCTGCTCCTGCTCGGCGGTCTGGCTGCGCTGGGCGCTGCGGCCGTCCCGATCGGATGGAACTTCTGGTCCCACCGCAACCGGCTGACCGACCGGGATTTGCACACGGTCGCGTTCAGCCCCGACGGGCGCACCATCGCGGGAGGCAACATCCACGGCGACGGCTGGCTGTGGGCCACCGACTCGCACGAGGTGATCGCCGATTTCTCCTCCGAGGATTCCGGCAGCGGCGCCATGGCCTTCACCCCGGATGGCTCCGCACTGGTGACAACTGCGATGAAGGTGCCGTTGCACTTCCGCAACCCCTCCACCGGGAGGGTGACACACTCGCTCTCCTCGCCGGTCGGGGGCGCCCACACGATGGTGTTCAGCGCGGACGGCACCCGACTGGTCGTCGCGGGAAACATCCCGGTCGGCAACCCGGAAGCCTCTGAGATCTGCGTCGTGTGGGATGTCGCGGCCAAGGAGCAGAAACACAAGCTGCCGTTCGCCACGAAGGCCAGTTCCCACGTGAACTCGGCGGCGTTCATCGACGGTGGCGACTCGATCCTGCTGGCAGGGACGGACCTTACTGAAGCCGACGGAACGGACGGATTCTGGCGCTGGAACCTCGACAGCGGTGACCTGAAGCCCATCGGCCCCGACGGGTCCGGCTCGGCGGTCGCCGTGAGCCCGAACGGGAAGCAGTACGCGCTCGGCGGCGCCCACGGCTGCTCCCTCACAGCTGGGGACGGAACCGGGCTGCACATCATCAGCAACGCGGAGGTCGATGCCCTCGCATTCAGCCCGGATGGTGCCACCCTGGCAGTGGCCGACAAGGATGGCATCCGGCTCTGGGACGCGGCGGCCGGTCGGGCAAAGGCGACCGTGACCGACCGCAGGGCTGCCGCACTGGCCTTCCATCCCGATGGCACCTTCCTCGTCTCAGGAGGTTGGTTCGTGGACGCCGAAGGCTGCTGGGTGTGGCCGGTCGAAGACACATGACCCGGCTACGGAAGGTCGCGCCAGCTCTTGGTGGATCCGGCGGGTCTGGAAAGGACGAACAGTCGTCCTCCGCCGTGTCACGGGTGATCACGGTGATGGAAAACGCTGTTCGCCTCGACTGTCGCCGGGGCGGGGCTCTGGTTACTCTGCGATCATGCTGTTCGATCACCGGGCGCCTGCCGCGATAGTGCTCGCCGCCGCCGTCCTCATCACGACCATCACCACGCCCGCGACCGCCACCACCGCGGACCGGATCTTACGGGTCTACAGCAACAACGTCGAGAACCTGGTGACGAACAACGCCGACGGCTCGTGCACCAGGATCTCCGGCCCCGATCACCTCACCTCGATCCTGGTCGACGACGAGGGCCGGACGGGCACCTCCGGTGTGCAGGCGCCCGATCTGCTGATCGTGCAGCAGGTACGCGGCACCGGCCAGGCCTCGGCCTACGCCGACCAGCTCTCGGCCAAGATGGGCTACCCGGCGGGCACGTACAAGGCGATCGTGGCGTGGGACGACCCCGAGCCGTGGGGCAGCACGCACAAGTGCAGCCAGCAGGAGCTCGGCGACCTGAAGAAGAAGCAGACCAACGCGATCATCTACAACACCAGGACGCTGAGCCTCGCGGCCGGCGACGTCTCGAAGTACTGGAGCGCCGGCTGGCTCAAGCCGGGCACGTCGTACGCCGGCGGGGCCGGATGCACGCTGTACAAGCCGCCGAACAACGACAGCGACACCACCAACGCCCACAAATGGAAGCGGACCAGCGCCATCGCGGCGAAGTTCACGATCAGGGACACGGGCACGACGGTCTTCGCCGCCACCATGCACCTCCCCGAGCAGAACGGCGCCAACGCCTGCGCGGGCGCCGGCACCACGGGCATCGCGAACTCCGGCATCCATGTCGGCGCGGACGCCACCGCCCTGATGAACGCCTCGGCGATCCGCGTGATAGGGATCGACGCCAATCGCACGAACATCGCCGCCACCACGCTCAGCGGCTTCGGCATGACCGGTCACGGCACGAAGGCGACCATGGGCTCCAGGAAGATCGACTACCTCTTCGTCAAGGGCGCCGTGCTGCCCTCGCCGATCGGCCACACGGTGAGCGGCACGAAGTCCAACCATCTGGCCCTCTACGGATTCATCACGTACTGAGCGCTCTCCCCGCGACCGCCCGCCGCCGACGCCCGCGAGGGCCGGCGGCTGCGCGGCGGAGGAGGCCGGGCCGGGAACGGCCAGGGCCAGGCCGCGGGCCGTACCGGACAGGCCGGTGGTGTGGGCGCGGGACGCCTCCGCGACAGCGATGCCGATCTCGGCCGCCCGCGTCTCGCGGGTGCCGGGCCCGCCTGGCGGGCGTGACAGCGCCTTCGCGCGGGCCTCGCCCGGGTCGGCGTAGGGGTGGCCCCGCTCGTGCACGCAGGCCGACCAGGTCCGGACCGCCGCGGCGAAGCGCGGGTCCTTGATCACACTCCCCTTGCGGATCCCGGCCACGGTCTGCACGATCCTGGTGACGCGGTACCAGAGGCGCAGATCGCCGTACAGTTCCCGTTGCGCCTGAGAGGTGCAGCTGACCGGGCTTCTCCGCACGACTCCGCCCGTGGGCAGCCGGGCTTCCAGCTCGTCGGCTCGCAGCTCCGTCGCGCCGGCCGCGGTCCTTCGCCGTTGGCGGCGACGAACGCCTCGTGACGGCGCTCGGCCGGCAGCGAGTTCAGGTAACGCCGGTTCGGATTCCGCTCTCTGAGTCGGCCGATCTGTTGCTGGATGTCGCTGCCGTAGCCGTGCCGGCATGCGCGCCTCGCGGTCACTCACCTGCGGAGGAAGGCCGATGGAGGAGGGCCCCCAGCCGGACCCGGGCCGGCAGAAGGGGCTGCGCCTTCCGATGCGCTCGCCGCCGAGCAGGCGCCCAGTGCGAGGAGGCCGGCGATGAACAGGGCGAGCAACGGGCCCGTCGTCACGCGGTTCCGCCCGGCCGCCTTCGCCGGCTCATGTGAAAGGTCCATGAATGAGAGCACCGTTGATCGGAACCTCCAATCGGATTCGCTGGTCTTTCTCATCGCCAAGGATTTCCGGCCAGTCGTGTTCGCGGCGCCGACCTCCGGTATAGGGCAAGCCGGTTGTTCGGTGTCGCACGCTGGACACCGAACAACAACGACTGAACAATGAAGCCTCGGGAACGGGGACGAGCAGGGGGAAGCATGCCTCGTCAGGAACGTCCGCTTGACGATGGTGACGAACGTTTACTCAGATTCGCGGCCGAGCTTCGCCGATTACGGGAAAATGCGGGGTTTTCGTCCCGTGAAGTCGCCAGACGGGCGCACTACTCCGCCGGCACGCTTTCCGAGGCCGCCGACGGGCGCAAACTCCCCAGCATGGCGGTCACCATGGCGTACGCGAAGACCTGCGGAGCCGATCCGGCCGAATGGGAGGCCCGCTGGCGTTCACCGGCCGAGGATCTCGATCGGCCGGACCCCGCGCAAACGCCGGGCGAAACGCCTCCGTACGTCGGGGTGAGAAGTTCCGGACCGGAAGACGCGGACCGTTTCTTCGGCCGCGAGCGATCACTGGAAAAGGTCACCGCCCAATTGCGCCGGGACCGTATTATCGCCGTGCTCGGCGCGTCCGGATCCGGAAAGTCCTCGCTCCTGCGCGCCGGCCTGGTCGCCACCGCGGATCACCCCGCCGGAGTGGGACCGGTACTTTCCCGGCCTCCCCTACCGGCCGCCGTGCCCCTCATGGCTGGACGTGCGCGCAAGATGTCGCGGGATCGAAGAGACCTGGATGGAAGGTCTCCCGGATGAAGAGGGCCGGCTGTGTGCTGCCGGGGTCGATGATGAGGTACCACCTGGAGGCGGCGGCGCGTCCTGGACTCCACGTGTCCACGCCGAGGCCCAGCAACCGGCGGTGATGCGGCTGGGGCAGGTGCGGTCCCAGCGGAGTGGCGCAGGTGCGCAGCAAGCGCTCGGCCCAGGGCAGGCGGCCGAGCGGGGCCAGGACGAGGTTGCGGGAGACGTGCCGGCGCGCGAGGCCGAGCGTGGTGCGCCGGACCAGGACGGGAGCGTCGGCGGGCAGGCCGAGGGGCGCGGCCGCGTCAGGGCACGTCCGACCCACTGCCGCCCGGGTCACCTTCATGTTGCTGACCGTCAGGCGGGCGTCCAGGAGATGTTCGAGCAGGCAGGTGGTGCTGCCGGGGTGGGACAGGAGGGCCCGGGTGCGGGGGTCGGTGAAGGTCTCGGCGCTGACGGGCTGGGGCGCGATCCGCTGGAGCATGGGAACCTCGCAAGGGGTGAGCGATCAGTAGAGGCTGCCGGGGATGCCGGCGTCGCGGGGACCGAAGGGTTGGCGGTCGAGCCAGGCTCCGGCGCGGGGCAGGATCCGGGCGGCGAGGGCGGCGGCGCGCTGCGTGGCCCGGCGATGCGGGCCCGCGGCGGTCAGGTGCGCCAGCGCCTTGCCCGCGGCCAGGCGGTTACGTTCGGCGGCGGCCCGCCTGACCCGGTCGTAGCCGGCCAGGGCGCCGAGGACCGCGCCATCGGCGCCGAGGGCGGCACCAGGACGCTCGTCGCCGGGGCGCACGAGGCCGGCTTGGGCGATGGAGGCGATGGAGGCGATGGAGGCGATGGCCTCGACGGCGGCGGCCGCGTCGGCGATGCCGGAGTTGAGCCCGCGTGCGCCGAAGGGCGCGAACAGGTGCGCGGCCTCCCCCGCCAGCAGGACCCGGCCGCTGGTGAAGGTCTCGGCGACCGCCTGGCGGAACACGTAGTGGGAGGACCAGGTGATCTCGCCGGCGTGGCCGGGTGGCAGCAAGGGCCGCAGCCAGGCGGAGGGGTCGGCGGCGAGCGCCGCGGGATCGTCACCGGCGCGGCACTGCAGGTCCACGCGGTAACCGCCGGTGAAGGGGACGACGAGCACGTTGCGGCCGGCGGCGCGCGGATGGCGGTAGTGGAAGACCCGTTCGGCGGGCAGCGGCCGGTCGGGATCGCCGGCGACGTCCACGACGACGAACGCGTCGCCTCGCGCATCCCCGTCCCTTCGAACGCCGTCCCTCCGAACGCCGGTCCTCAGGAAGCCGCCTCTCCGGATGCCGTTCGCCGGGACGCCGTTCATCGGGATGCCCAGCCGGCGCCGCACGGTCGATCCGGCGCCGTCGGCGGCGATCACGAACGCGGAGCGCCACTGCCTGCCGTCGGTCGCCCGGACCAGGACGGAGTCGTCCAGAAGGGTCACCTCGTCGGCCCGCGCGCACCAGGAGAAGGTCACCCCGGCCCGCAGGGCCGTCTCGCGGAGCAGCGCTTCCACTCGGGGCTGCGGCAGGCTGACGTACGGCGCGAGCTCCGCCGGCATCGGCGCGTGGCGGCGGTGATGGACCTGCCGTCCGGCCCAGTACGTCGCCCGTCCCGCCCACACCAGCCCTTCCTCCGTCACGCGGCCGGCGAGGTAGGGCGAGGCGGTCGCGAGCGTCCGGATCGTCTGCCGGTGCAGGAAGATGGCCCGGCTGCCGGGCTTGGGCTCGGTGGAGGGCAGTTGTTCCAGCACGTGGACGGGCAGGCCCCGGGCGCGCGCCAGCAGGGCGGCCGTCAGTCCCACGGGACCCGCGCCCACGATGAGCGGTCCGTCGATCACGCCCTGGTCCCCTCCACGGGGCGCACCCTGCTCAGCGCGGCCCGCGCGCCCGAGGGCATGGCCACCGCGAAGCCCCCGTCGACGGGGATGTCGGCCCCGGTGACGAACGAGGCCGCCGGTGAGGCCAGCCACGTCACCACCGTCGCGACCTCGTCCGGGCTCGCCCAGCGGCCCAGCGGCACCAGGTCCAGGGCCGCCTCCGAGAGCGCGGGGTCGGTGACGTAGGCGCGGTTGATCGCGGTGTCGATCCACGCCGGGCTGACCGCGTTCACCCGTACCCCCTGGGGTCCGAGTTCGCCCGCCAGGGCCTGGGTGAGGTGCCGCAGGCCGGCCTTGGCCGCTCCGTAGGCGGCGATCTCGGGCCAGGGCCGGGCCGCCGCGATCGACCCGACGTTGACGATGACCCCCTGGCGCCGCCCGGCCATCGCCGGCGCCAGTCTCCTGACGAAGCGGAAGGCGCTGGTGAGGTTGAGGTTGTGCACCCGTTCCCAGCCGTCGTCGCGGACATCCAGCAGCGACGCCTGGAAGACGGGCCCGCCCACGTTGTTCACCAGGACGTCGACCGCGCCGAGCCGCTCCTCGACGGCAGCGCACGCGGCCTCGATCCTGGCCGCGTCGGTGACGTCGCACTCGACCGCCACGGCCCGGCGGCCGTGCGACCGTACGGTGGCCGCGACCGTCTCCAGGTCGTGGCGGGAGCGTCCGAGCACGGCCACATCGGCGCCGGCGGCGGCGAACCCGCGGGCGACGGCCGCTCCGATGCCCCGCGAGGCCCCGGTGACGAGTGCGGTACGGCCGTGCAGGCCGAATCGGTCATTCAGCGACATGCAGCTCCTCGTCGGAAGTGGTCAGGGCACGCTTGTCGACCTTGCCGCTCGCGGTGACCGGCAGTTCGGGGACGAAGACGACCCGGCGCGGCAGCTTGTACGGAGCCAGCACCGCCCGGCAGTGCCCGATGATCTCTTCGGCGGTGAGGACGGCCCCGTCCTCGCCCACCACCCACACGCACGGAATCTCACCCAGCACCGGATCGGGCAGCCCGGCGACGGCGACGTCACGGACCCCCGGATGACCACGGATGGCACGTTCCAATTCGGCCGGGAACACCGAATAGCCGCCGCACAGGACGACGTCCTTGATCCGGTCGAGGATCCGGACCCGCCCGTCGGCGGCGATGACGCCGCCGGCCCCGGTCCGCAGCCACCCGTTGGCGCCGATCGCCTCGGCGCGCAGCCCCGGCGCGTTCCAGTAGCCGGGCGTGACGATCGGGCCGTGGACCTGGAGTTCGCCCGGCGTGCCCGGCGGCGCCGCGTGCCCGTCCGCCCGCACCCGCAGCCGCACGCCGGGCAGCGTCGTTCCGGCCGTGCCGTGGCGGCCGGCCAGCTCGGGCGCGGCCAGCGTGGCCATGCCGCCCAGCTCCGTCATCCCCCATCCCTCCACATAAGGGGCACCGGTACGGTCCTCCCAGGCCAGAGCCAGGTCCTCCCCCGCGCTCTGACCGGCCGAGAGGCCGCACCGCAGCGAGCGGGGCAGCCGCACCTCCGGCTCCAGCAGCAGCCGCCGGTACATCGCGGGCACGCCCGCCATCACGGTCGCCGCGTGCCGGGCCGACCACTCCGCCAGCGCCGCCACGTCGAAGCGCTCCAGCAGGATCAGCTCCGCGCCGCTGCGCAGCGCCGCGTTCATGACGTTCGTCCCGTACGTGTGCGCCAGCGGCAGCGCCGTCACCACCCGGTCCCGCGGCCCGAGCCGCAGGCGTCCGGCCAGGTTGGCGCCGCCCGCGCGGACCGCCCGCCGCGTCTGGATCACCCCCTTGGGCGACCCCGTCGTCCCCGAGGTGTAGGCCAGGCAGGCGGCACCCGCCGCCTGCCTGGCCTCCGGGGCCTGCCGGTTCCGGGGAACCGCGCCGTCCGGGCAGAGCAGCACCTGGTCCGCGTTGCCCGCCAGCGCCTCGGCCCGGTCGGCGGAGACGAACAACGCCCGCATCCCGCAGTCGCGGATCACGTGGGTGAGCTCCGCGACGGCCGACGCCGCGTTGAGCGGCACGCAGCACGCCCGGAGCCGCGCCAGCGCCAGGTATGTCACCACCCATTCCCAGCCGTTGGGCAGGCACAGCCCGACGAGATCACCTTCTCCGATCCCGCAGGCCGCGAGCCTGGCCGCCCGTTCGCCCGCCAGCGCCGTCAACTCGGCACGGCTCACCGTGCGATCGCCGCACACCAGCATGTGAGCGCGGTCCCCGTTCCTCGTCCGATCGGCCGGTCAGAGCAGCGCGTCGGCGCCGGTGTAGTACGCGCGCAGGAACGCGGCGAAGGCGGCCGTGCTCACCCGGCCGGTCCCGCCGCCGTCCAGGTCGTCGAAGAGCTTCACCGAGTACGACAGCGGGAAGCCCCCGGCGCTGTGCAGGCCGAGGAAGTGGTCGCGCTCGATGAGCCCGTCGTCGTCCAGGTCGCAGACGGTGGACACCGCCCCCACGTACGCCTCGCCGTACTCGGCGAACCAGGCGTCGTCGTGGGAGAACGAGCGGTATTCCGAATAGGTCACCTGCCCGTCCTGGTCCAGGTCGGCGGCGGCGGCCAGCCCCGCCCAGAAGCGCCGGCACCCTTCCAAGAGCGCCTGGCCCGCCGGAGCGGCTGCGGGCACGCCCAGCACGCGGCAGACGCGCGTGGCGAAGAGTTCGAAGTCGGCGGACGTCAGCGAGCCGCTGCCGTTCACGTCCAGGAGTTCGAAGCGCATCCGCAGGCGGTCGGCAGCGGAAAAGGACATGGGGGTTCTCCGTTCAGTTCGTGATCCCTGCGATCACGTGATGGACCGGTGAGCCGCTCCTGCCGCGACGTGGTGCCCTGAGGGGTGAGGGAAGGCAACCCGTCGACGGGGAGTCGGCAACCCCATAGCTACCCTGAGTAAGATTTCGTAACCCTGTGTAGAGATCCTGATGCATGCCGGTCGCGGCGGAGGACGGACGGGCGTCCTCCGCCGGGTCGCGGGAGCGTCAGATCTCTTCGACGCTGCTCGGCTCACGCCGGGACAGATCGATACCGAGCTCTTCCGCCGCGCGGA